>JACQFF010000031.1 GCA_016200205.1 Planctomycetia bacterium | reverse complement strand
TCGTCGTCGTCTCGGAACAGGTGGCCCGTGCGAGCCGCGCGCCGTTGAAAGCCCGCATCGTGGCGTGCGCCACCAGCGGCGTGGCGCCGAAAGAGATTTTCATTGCCCCCGTGTCGGCCGTGCAGAAAGTTTTGGCCAACGCCAAACTGAAGCTGTCCGACATCGATTTGATCGAACTCAACGAAGCCTTCGCGGCGCAGTGCCTGGCGTGTATGCGTCCGCTGGAAGCCGATGCAGGCAAGACCAACGTTCACGGTGGCGCAATCGCGCTGGGGCACCCGATCGGCGCCAGCGGTGCGCGCGTGCTGGTCACGTTGCTTTATGCCTTAGCCGAACGGGGACTGCGTCGCGGCCTGGCGTCGCTCTGCCTGGGCGGCGGCAATGCCGTGGCGATGATCATCGAGCGCGAATAGACACGGCCGCGACTCGCTACACCCCGGGTTCGCCTTGCGTCGGCGAGTAGAGGCAGCAATCGGCCGGGCAAACATCGTGGCTCGGGCCGAATTCTCCCAATGCCCGTTTCGGCGCACCCGCCACGCGCTCCTCAAGCAACTCGCGAATCATCCGAACAAAGTCGGGATGACTGCCAACGGTCTGGGCGCGGATCATGTTCAATCCCAACTGTTCGCAGAGTTGGCGGGCTTCGGTGTCGAGATCGAATAGAATCTCGATGTGGTCGGACAGAAAGCCGATCGGAACAATAACCACGTCGCGCACTTCACCACCGGCGTGCAACTGGCGCAGGACGTTTTTGATATTGGGCTCGAGCCAGGGCTGCCCGGGCGGTCCGCTACGGCTTTGATAGGCTAGCCTGTAACCGGTCAGAGCGAGACCCTGGGAGACCAGCCGCGCGGCTTCTTGAAGTTGCGCCACGTAGCCACAGGTTCCGGCCATCGCCAGCGGAATACTGTGCGCGGTGTAAATCACTGTCGCCGACGAGCGACGTTCGCCCGGGAGTTGAATCAAGGCGGCTTCGGCGCGCTCGATCATCGGGCCAATAAAGCCGGGATGATTGTAGAATGCCCGCAGTTTTTCGACCTGGGGCGCCGCGGGGCCGAGCGCTTGCTGCGCCCGCTCAATGTCCTCGCGGTACTGCCGGCACGAAGAATATGAACTGTAGGCCGACGTGAAAAAACCGAGCGCGCGGCGGACGCCATCGCGGGCCATTTCGGCTAAAGTATTGGCCAAAAACGGCGGCCAATTGCGATTGCCCCAATAAACCCGCAGCGCCGGGCCGTGGGTCGCCAACTCGGCGCCGAGCGCGGCCGCCAGCGCTCGATTTTGCGCGTTCAGCGGACTTATGCCGCCAAAACGGTAGTAATGCTCGGCGACTTCGAGCATCCGCTGGCGCGGCACGTTCCGGCCCCGCAGCACATTTTCCAAAAACGGAAGAACGTCGTCGGGTCCTTCCGGTCCGCCAAAGGAGACGATCAGGACCGCATCGTAGGGCTGTGCCACCGAGCTACCTTGAAGTCCGAGAGGACCCTTTTGAATCGCGGCACGCGCGCCGGCGAGCGCTCTGGCGCAATATCAAAAAATGACCCCGACGGGATTTGAACCCGTGTTATCGGCGTGAAAGGCCGGTGTCCTAGACCGGGCTAGACGACGGGGCCAATTCTTCATGCAAGCGCGGCGCACGACAGCAGACCGTAAGGCGTGTATAATGGCCTGCAAGCCTACTCGTCAAGTGCTGTCCCGCGCGCTCGGCCAGGAGTCAATCGACCCTCCGTGGCGGAAATCGGCGACCCTTTCGCGGACTCAAGAGGACAGCCGCCGATCCTTTTGCCGACTCAAGAGAATCGTCGGCAGGCGTGATAGACACGATGAAAAAGAACGTTTAGGTCTCGCCAGCAGCGCCATTGGCATCGGCATCGGACGGCGCCTTGTCGGCAATGGGCACGTCGACAACGGGCATTTCGTTGCGGCGTATCGCATCGTAGACTTCGCGTCGATGGACCGGGATTTCTTTCGGAGCTTCCACTCCGAGCCGGACCTTATCGCCGCGAATTTCCACGACCACGATCGTGATGTCATTGTTGATGACAATACTCTCGTTCTTCTTGCGGGATAGTACCAACATGGCCATTCCTTCGATATTGTCGCGGGGCTTCCTTTGTTCTCCACAACCCCTGCGTGGACCGACGTTGCATCGCGGTACCCGGGGAGCGGATCCTCGCATCCCCTCTCGGTAGGGATACCGATGCTTGCGCACAGTCACTTGCTACCATTCACTCTACGTGTTGACGGATTGGAGTCAAGCTTCCGAAACAACTTGGTTGCAGTATTTCTTGGAGATTCTATACGAGCACGGCACAAGATGTGGGGTCCATAAGTCCCTGCGCCAATTCCCCGCGTTCCTCGATCACGTTGAAGACAAGACCGGAAAAATCATCGTAACCATAAATTCGGTAGTTACTTAACCGACATGGCCGCGCCGCGGCTCCAGGGGGCTTCGCCGTTTGATCAACGGGGCGGAATGATTAGCAGGTCGGTTTTGCGAGCGGGCAGCATTTCTGTCTCGAAATGAGCTTGAAAGGGTTGTGGCGACTTTTCCAACGCAACTGGCCACGTCCTCTTTGAGCACCAGATGGGCGTAAACGCACTGGTTAAAACGCTCAGTCAAAAGACTTGGCGCGCGTACGTGCACCCACCGCCGGTGGCTTGGAGCCATGTTGATCGACTGAAGTCGCGTACGCCATCGCAGATGATTCGAGACCATTTCCACGGACAGCCGGTTGCGTGTTTCTCAGTTTGAGATCGCATCACAATCGCGAGCGTAGTATTGCTGTACGCGCCTTGGCAAGAGCTCGGAGCGCCGTGGGACATGGCCGCTTGCGAACCAATGGGTGCTGCCTATAATACAGAGGTCGAGCGAGTTAGTGCTTGTCGTTGCGGTTGACCGCTAATGATTGGCGGTTTTCGAGCGCAAGCAATCGTAGGGACCTCACCATGGGCAAGTGGTTACGGGACATCTGGGATGCGGTCTATACGGTTGCGTATGGTATGTGGGTGACGCTGCGGTACTGGCTGATCACGTACCGGCCGGAACGAAAGACGTTTACCGAGCACTTCGAGTATCCCGAGTTGCCCGTTCCGGTTGCCGCTCGCTACCGGGGTTTCCACCGCTATGATTTGACCACCTGCATTGCCTGCGACCAGTGCGCCAAGGCATGCCCGGTTGATTGCATTTACATTGGCAAAGAACGGGTGACGACCGGCAAGGGCTTCAAAATCACGGGTTTTTCCATTGACTACACGAAATGCATGTTCTGCGCCCTGTGCGTGGAACCTTGCCCGGTCGATTGTATTTTCATGGGCGCCACGCACGACTTGAGCTGCTATAGTCGAGATGGCTGCGTGGTGGATTTCGCCCGCCTGCCGGTGGATGTGGCTTGGGGCAAGGCCACGTTGAATCCGACCGCGGTAGCCGCCTCAAAAGTGATTACCGAACCGGTGCACGGCGGCCCCAATCAGTGAGAGATTTGTGATGATGTCCGAATCTTATCGTCCGCGCAGATTGTTCACCGTGGAACAGGCCAACGCCGTGTTGCCGCTGGTACGAGCGATCACGTCGGACCTGGTTCGGCTCTCGCGCGAAGTGATCGAGCGCCGCGAGCGATTGGCGCTGCTTTCGGCAGGACGGAATGCTTCGGCCAAGGATCCTTACACCGAAGAGCTTTCGCAAATCGAAGAAGAACTCGGTAAAGATACCGAGCAGCTCCAGGCCTTCGTCGAGGAGCTTCGCGAATTGGGCGTCGAGCCCAAGAGTGGTCCAGAGGGCCTCATCGATTTCCCCGCCATGATGGACGACCGCATCGTCTTCCTCTGCTGGAAGCTGGGCGAAAGCGAAGTTTTGCACTGGCACGAATTAGACGCCGGTTTTCGTGGACGACAATCGTTGGTTGCCGAGAGCCTGGCTCCCGACGCATCCGCTCCACAGGGCGAGACGCTGTAGCACCGCTCGCCTCGGATACCCGCAATGCGGTAGTGGCTTGCAGACACGGTGGTCTGTTTCCTACAATGCACGTTTAACCTGGTCGAAGGTCTGCCGAACGTGCCGTTATCGGCCTCATGCAATACGGTCGTTTCTAGTCTTCGCGGCGTCGCAAGTCGCACACGCCGGCGCGCCTCGCGGAAAAAATCTCCGGAACGGCTCGAGCGGTGTTTTCTCTGTAAGTGAAAGTGACGGGCAATCATGGCCTCTCCGACAGCCACCGTGGCCTATTTGGCCCTGTTCGCAGGCGCGGGTTTCATCTTCCTGTTCGTGAATCTGTTGATCGGACATTTTCTTCGGCCTAGGGCGCCCAATGCCGAGAAACTCGAGGTGTACGAGTGCGGCGAGCCGACGATCGGCTCCAGCTTCGTGCAGTTCGATTTGCGGTTCTATGTCGTCGCCCTGCTGTTCATCATCTTCGACGTGGAAGTCGCCTTCTTCTTTCCCTGGGCCACGGTGTATGGCAAAGCCACGCACCTGATGGATCCCGACCTCCCGAAGGTCGCTCAGCAGTTGGAAATCACGGCGGATCCGAACCAATTGACCCCGGAGGTGGCCGCGGTGTTCGAAGAGTTGGGAATCGCGCGCCCGACAATTCCGCCTCTGAGCGACGAGCTCGCCCAATCGCTCGGCCCCGGCGCCACCGACGTGCAACGCAACGCGCGCGCCGTGGAAGACCTGGCGAAGACGCTCGCTAAAATCTCGATCATCGATATCGGCGTATTTTTTGCGGTGCTGCTGGTGGGATTTGCCTACGTCTGGAAACGCGGAGATCTCGATTGGGTCCGCGCGCTCAGTCGCGAACGGGCCATGCAGCAGGAACCACGGCCACGAGTCGCCCGCGAAGAATCGGTCCTCTCCGCCTAGTCACGCCGCGGCGACTGCGGCGCATCATCCCCCAGGTTGGCCTCGGGAAGGGAACGAAAAAATGATGAGCGGTCAAGCCTTTCTCGATCGGATCAAAAACGAGTTCGGTGACAAGATCACTGGCGCGAATCTCGCGGCCATCGATCCTTGGGTGGAAGTCGCGCCCGAGGGCCTGGTGGAGGTGTGCAAGTATTTGCGCGACCAGCCGGATTTGCGATTCAACATGCTCAATTGCATTTCCGGCGTCGACTATTTCGAACCGGACCCGAAGAAAGCGGCCAAGCTCGATTGGCAGCCGCACCTCGAAGTGGTGTACCACCTGTCGAGCCTGCCGACGAAAATCAGCCTCGTGCTTAAAGTGATTTTGCCGCGTTGGAAAGGCGATCGGCCGGGCGATCTGCCCGAGGTGCCCTCGGTCAGCGGCGTGTGGAGCACCGCCGATTGGCATGAGCGCGAAGTGTTCGATCTGGTCGGAGTCCGCTTTAGCGGCCACCCCGATTTGCGCCGCATTTTGTGTCCCGAGGACTGGGTCGGCTATCCGCTGAGAAAAGATTACGAAATGCCGCTGGAATACCACGGCATTCGCGGGCGATAAGTGGGAGCTAAAAATTGGCATGCCGTCTATATGACCCGACGCATAAGTGCGGGCCAGGCGTTGTCGCCCTGGCTTGCGCGGGGTTAATGTAATTCGCTCCACGGACCCGCTTAGTCTTGAGTTAACAATTCCACGACAACAGCGTTGTACTATCCATGACCACGCAATTGGACGATCCGCGGATCATCGAGTTCGACGTCCGAACCGATGAGATGCTTGTCAACATGGGCCCGCAACACCCCAGCACGCACGGCGTGCTGCGACTGGTGCTGCGCACCGACGGCGAAGTAGTCTCCGAAGTCACGCCGCATATCGGCTACCTGCATCGCTGCGCGGAAAAGATCGGCGAAAACCTCACTCCTCGCCAGTGGATCCCCTACACGGATCGCATGGACTACCTGGCCGGCATGAACATGAATCTCGGCTGGGCACTGACGGTCGAGAAACTGCTGGGCTTCGAATTGCCGGAAAAGGCCCGGCATTTGCGCGTGCTGATCGTGGAACTCAACCGCATCGCCAGCCACCTGGTCGGCATGGGCGCCTATGGTCTCGACCTGGGGACGTTCAGCCCTTTCTTGTACGCCTTCCGTGAACGGGAAAAGATTCTCGATCTGTTCGAGGAAGTCTGCGGCGCCCGGCTGACTTATAGCTACATCACCGTCGGCGGCGCCACGGCCGACTTGCCGCCCGGCTGGCTGCAAAAGTGCGAGAGCTTCATCGACCAGCTCGAGCCGGTGATCGACGAATATCACGCGCTGCTTACGAGCAACGCGATTTTCGTCCGCCGCACCGCGAACATCGGCGTCCTTTCGCCTGAAATGGCCATCGACTACGGCTGCACCGGACCCGTGCTGCGCGGTAGTGGCGTCGATCGCGATCTGCGCCGCGACGGCGAACAGCGCTACACGGAAATGTACGACGGCTATGCCTTCGAAGTGATCGTGCAAAAGGATGGACATTATCCGAAGGATCACAAGTATCCCAAGGTGCCCGCGTCGACCGTGCTGGGCGATTGCTGGCATCGCTTTTATGTGCGGATGCTGGAGGTCATGCAGTCGATGGATCTGGTGCGCCAGGCGATCGATCGCTACAGCATGGCGACCGGGCCGTTTGGCGAACCGGTGAAGCTCAACGAGAAACTTCCCAAGGGCGAGGCCTATATGGAAACCGAAGCCCCGCGGGGTCAGATGGGCTTTTACATCGTCAGCACGGGCAGCGCCATCCCCTGGCGTGCCCGGGCGCGGAGCAGTTCGTTCTGCAATTTGTCGGTGACCCACGAGCTGTGCCGCGGCTGCCTGATTGCCGACGTGCCGGCCATCGTCGGTTCGCTGGACATCGTCATGGGAGAAATCGACCGCTAGTGCCGCGGTTTTGGCGGGAGCGCCCCGGACGAATAATTGCGGCTGTCGCCGAATCTCTCAGCGCGACTCATCCTTGAAGGCGTTCGTGCCTGCACGCCTTTGGTGTCACATGACGCCGCGGGAGATTCGTCACTCGGTCGTGAATTTTTTCAAACATTTCTTAAACGGATGCTTGACATCGGCCAAATTGGTCGTTAGCGTTGTTCGATAGTGCCAGAGCGCTGTCTGCGCAGGCTGGTTTCTAATCGAGCTTTGGATTCCGCTAGTGAACGTGAATTGAGAGCCTTCCCTTTAGCCCTCAGGCTCCCAGGGACGTTCCATCTGCTTCGTGGCGGAGATCGCAACGGCTCTCCTTCTTAGCTCCCCGAAACGGTCCACCTGCGGTTTGTCGTACGCTTCGCGCACGCAAAAGCCGCAGCGCCATCGGCGACCGCCGCGTCTTCGGTCGAGCCGCAATCGACGAGTAGGTATCGCTCATGAAAATCTTCGGCTGGCCGTTCAAGCAGGAAACGGCCCTGGTTCGAACCGCAGCGCGCGGTGTCGTATGGCTTGTGGCACTTTGCGCCCCCCAAGCCTTCGCTGGTCCGTTGGCTATTGAAACGGCCTCTATTGCTGGCTTTCACGGCACCACGCTCTATCAAGCGTACGACCTCAACAACAATCCGACCGGCCTCTTTGGCGCCATCGATTATGCCGTTTGGTCCCCCGGAACCTTCCCGGCCAGCTACTCAAATTTCTCCGCGAGCGACTACGTCTACGCGTATCAAGTTCGCGAGACGGGGCCCGAATTCCTCTCGTCGCTGTCGATCGAACTGACCGGTCCGGCCGACACATCAAATATTGGCGACTTCGTGGGCGATGATGGTTTCGGCTTGGTTGACGGCGCTCATTCCATTGTCGCGCACATCCTTCCGTTGGATTCGGCCATCTGGTATTTCGATGGAATTGGGCCGGGCAACTCCTCGGATGGTTTGGCGTTTTCCAGTGCCCATGGGCCCATATTTTCCCGGAGCAGCACGATCGGTGATGGCAGCATTGCTTTCTCCCTGCCGATACCGTCCACCAATCCCCAGAACGTTCCTGAGCCAGGCACATTGATTTTGGGCTTGTGCGGCATTGGCGTCTTGGTGTTCCAATGGCATCGCCGTCGAGCGCGAAACGAAAAAACCAGGTTTCCAGGGGCTTGCCGATCAAGGGTGGTTTGTGCGATATTTCACGATCTCAATCCAACTCTCGGTAAGCGCGAAATGATCGGCCCTTGCGGACCGTTTTGGCCGCAGACCAATGCCGCAACGGGTGCGTTCATTAATCCGAGAGTGTTCGATTTAGGACGAAGCGAGCGGTGGCCGAATATCTCAAAGGGTTCCTGTCTCCCGAGTGGCAGTTTCTGGCCTACGTCGCCGCTGCGCTAGTACATGCCTTCCTCCTGATCAACCTCGTGGCCGGCGGCGCCCTGGCGTTCATTTGGTTGGAACGCAAAGTGTCGGGCCGGATTCAGGATCGCTTGGGGCCCACTCGCGTCGGCGGCAAGTTCGGCTGGCTGCAAACGCTGGCCGACGGCCTGAAGCTGATCACGAAAGAAGACCTGATGCCCGAGGGCGCCGACGGGATGCTCTTCCGCATGGCGCCGTACGTGAGCTTTTGTGCCTCATTCTGCGGCTACCTCGCCCTGCCATTTGCCGACGGCTGGGTCGGCGCGCGGTTGAACGTGGCCGTGTTCTTCATGGTCGCCGTGCTGGGAATTGAAGTTTTTGGCGTTATTCTGGCCGGCTATGCTTCGGCTTCCAAGTGGTCGCTCTTCGGAGCGATGCGCGAAGCCGCTCAAGTCGTCAGCTACGAAGTGCCCTTGGGCATGTGCGTGGTGGTGCCCGTGTTGATCGCCGGAACGATGGATCTGGTCACGATCAGCCAGATGCAAGCCGGGTGGTTTAGCAACTGGTTCGTGTTTCACGATCCGTTCACGTTCGTCATCTTTTGGGTTTACTTCACCTGTGCCACGGCCAGCGTGAACCGCGCTCCGTTCGATTTGGCCGAAGCGGAAAGTGAACTGGTGGCTGGATTCCACACGGAGTATTCTGGCTTGCGGTGGAGCATTTTCTTCATGGCCGAATACGGCTCGATGTTCGCCGTCAGCGGCCTGGCGGCAATTCTGTTTTTCGGTGGCTGGAACGGGCCGATCCCGCTCGCCGATTGGCTGGGTCTGACCGATGCTTCGCGTCCCTTGGCCCATTACTTCGGCAATTTTCTCGGGATGCTCAATTTCATGTTCAAGTGCGTGTTCGGCGTGACGTTCATGATGTGGGTGCGGTGGACGCTGCCGCGTCTGCGGATCGACCAGGTCATGACCACTTGCCTGAAATATTGCACGCCGATTGCGGCGGTCATGTTCGTGGGCGCCACGCTGTGGACGTATTTTCTGCCGGGCGGATTATTTATTCCGCGGCAGACCCGATATGGCAGTATCCGCGAAGGCTGGCATTTGGAAGCCCAGCAACCCACGGCCGTCGAGCCCCCGGCCGAGGACCCGCTGAATCCCGTGGCCCGCCGGACGCGCGCAGAGAGTAGGTAAGCGTTGTGGAAACAATCAACTGGCATTCGTTCTTCTTCTTGCTGTTCGCTTCGCTGGCCTGCGTTTTCGCGCTGGCCGTGGTGCTCACCAGCAACGTGGTCCGCATGGCGTTTTACCTGGTGCTCTCGCTGGGCGCCACCTCGGGCTTGTTCTTTTTGGCCGGCGCCGATTTCGTCGGCGCGATGCAATTGATGATTTACGTCGGCGGCACCCTGGTGCTGTTGATTTTCGGCGTGATGCTCACGGCCAAGGGTCCCTTCATTTCGATGAAGACCTCGGCCGGCGAGTGGATTTTGGGAGCCATTGTCGGCGGTTCCTTGCTGACCGTACTGATATCGTCCGCCACGAGCGTCGACGCGTGGCGAGCTGTCCCGCGCGAGGATCGGCCGGCCGCAAGCCAGGTGACCGCGACCCGGCTGGGCCTGGGCTTGCTCGGGGCGCGGGTGGATAAACTGGAGCAAACCGACGCCACGCTCGCGGGGGGCATGTCAGGCTATTTGCTGCCGTTCGAAATTGTGTCGGTCCATTTGTTGGTCGTGTTGATCGGCTCGGCTTATTTGGCCCGGTCCAAGAGGCGGGCCGGCGGCCGATCGGTCGGCGACCATTTTTAGTTCAAGACGTCGAGCCCACAAGCGACGAGGCGCGGAAGGATGATATGAATCTGCTCAGCGATCCAGTCGGCGTTTCGCATTATCTGATCGTCGGGGCGGTCATGTTTGTGGCCGGCGCGGTCTGCATGGCCACCAAGCGCAATGCGCTGGGCGTGCTGATGGGAATCGAGCTGGTGCTCAACGGCGCGAACGTGAACTTCGTGGCACTGGGCAGCGAACTCTTGCGGCCCGGCGTTTCGGGCATTGGCTTGGATGGCCAGCTCGTTGCCCTGTTCGTGATCGTGCTGGCCGCGGCGGAAGCCGCCGTGGCGTTGGCCATTACTCTCAACTATTACAACAACCACGCCACGGTCGATGTCGACCAGGCAGATGAGCTCAAAGGCTGATGGATCCTGTCACGATACTACCCAAATTGTTAGGTCTGGCCTGGCTGCTGCCGTTGGCCTCGTTTGTGCTGATCGTGTTTTTCGGTCCGCGGATGGGCAAGGCCGGATCCAAGGCTGGCTATCTTGCGACCGGAGCGATTTTGACCTCCTGCCTGCTGTCGCTCTTTTCGCTGTTTTGCGTGTGGCTGCCCAATTATGATTTGCCGGCGGCCGCGCATCACGAAACCGGTGCCGCTGTCGCCGCCCATGAGGCCCACGCGGAGCACGCCGCCGAACCGAGCGTCAAGCCGATCACCGGCGACTGGTACACGCTGGGCAAATTCGGTTCGCTCTCGATCACGATCGGCTACTACATCGACTCGCTCACCGTGTTGATGTTTTCGATGGTGACGATCATCGCCACGTGCATCCATTTCTACTCCTATGGCTACATGCACGACGAACTGCATGACGTGGTCGATCACGAAGTCCGACTCTCCAACGGTCAGCACTTGCACCGCCACGGCCGATTCCACCGCTTCTTCCAATACATGTCGCTGTTTTGCTTCAGCATGTTGGGCATCGTGATCGCCGGCAATATGGCGATGATGTTCGTGTTCTGGGAACTCGTCGGTATCTGCTCGTATTTCCTTATCGGATTTTATATCGAACGCAAGAGTGCTTCGACGGCGGCGAACAAGGCGTTTATCGTCAACCGCATCGGCGACTTCGGCATGATCGTTGGTCTGATGGCCCTGTTCGGCAGTCTGGGCACGTTTGCCTTCGGCGACATCGACGCCAACGGCAACGGGCAGATTGAAGTCGCCGAGCACGGTATCTTCAGCCAGATCCGCGCTAAAGAAAACCACTACGCTCTGGAAGCACCCACCGGCATGGTCAAAGCGGCCGCCGCGGCCGAAATTGCTCGCGGTGTCGAACCGACCGATGAGCAAATCGATACCTGGCGAAACGACCGGAGTCCGGACGGCCCGGGTCGTCACGCCTACTGGTTGTTGGTAGTCGCCGGCGTGGGAATCTTTTTACCGCGACCGATATCAAGCGCGTGCTGGCCTACTCGACGGTTAGCCAGCTAGGGTACATGATGTTCGCGCTGGGCGTCGGCGGCTGGGTGGCGGGCATGTTCCACTTGATCACGCACGCGTTCTTCAAGAGCCTGTTGTTCATGTGCTCCGGCTCCGTGATTCACGCCTGCCATACGAACGAGCTGACCAAGATGGGCGGGCTGCGGAAAAAAATGCCCTGGACCGCTTACACGATGCTCGTCGGCTGCCTCGCGATTATGGGCGCCGGGGTTCCTTTTTCGATCGGGCTGAGCGGCCACTATTCCAAAGACGCCATTCTCGCGCAGGCGCTCTCGTTCAAGGCCAGCAATCCATCCTACGGCGGAATGTTCTTCGTGGCCGCGGCCGGCGCCGCAGTGACTGCATTTTACATGTTCCGCTTGTGGTTCATGACCTTTGCGGGCGAGCCGCGCGATCACCACATTTACGAGCATGCTCACGAAGCGCCGAAAGTTATGTATTACCCGCTGGTCGTGCTGGCGGCGTTGGCCATTGGCGTCGGCTGGACTTTATTTGGGCTTGGCGTGGAGCCGTTACTGGAACAGGCCCGACCGGCCGGTACAGCCATCGCGGCCAAGGGCGTGCTCTTGAGCGAGTTGCTCTACCCTGGCGAGCACGACAGACACCTCGCCGCATATCACGATACGGCAACCTACGTAGCCACGGCCACCGCGCTGTGCGGGTTTTTGCTGGCGTTGGTTTTTTATGGGCTGCGGATTCTCGATCCGAACGAGGTGCGAAACCAGTTCCGGCCCATTTACCGCTTCCTGATTCACAAGTGGTATTTCGACGAGCTTTATAACGCGATCTTCGTGCAACCGGCGCTGTTCATTGCCCGCCGTGTCGCTGACTTCGACAAAAAGATTATCGACGGCTTTATCGATTCCTTGGCGCTAGCGACCCGGATGGTGGCCGGCTTGGATGATCTGGTCGATCGCTACTTCGTCGACGGGTTGGTGAACACGGGCGCCGATTGGATCTACGCGATCGGGCTGTGGTTTCACGGCGCCGAAACCGGCAAGCTGCGGCAATACGTGATGTTTATCGTCATCGGCACAGTGGCGCTGTTTGTTTTGATTACCTTTTACCTGAACACCACTTTGGCAGGGTCCTGAGTACGTCCGAATAATCGTCGTAACAAAGAAATCAAGCCGCATTCGGGCTCCACAATCTTCGGAATACGCTATCTATGGAATCCTCATACCTGACGCTGTTGAGCTTGATCGTCTTTCTGCCGACTGCCGGCGCGCTGGCGCTGGCCTTTTTCCCGCGCGAGAAGACCGAAGCGATGAAAATATTCTCGCTCGTGATCACGGCGGCCGTCTTCCTGCTGACGGCCGTGATGGCGCTGCCCGGCAAGGGCAATTGGCAGTTCAACACGAGCCTGTCTGAAATGCAGAAAGTATTTTCCATCGATTGGATCCCCAGTTTCAACATCAACTACTTCATGGGCGTCGACGGGATCAGCTTCCCGTTGGTGATCCTGACCTCCTTCGTCACGATGCTCTCAATGGCGGCCAGTTGGACGATTCAAAAGCACGTGAAAGCCTATTGCATGCTGTTCCTGCTGCTGGAAACCGGCATGATCGGCGTTTTCCTGTCGCTCGACTTCTTTCTGTTTTACGTGTTCTGGGAGGTGATGCTGCTGCCGATGTATTTCCTGATCGGCGTGTGGGGCGGGCCGCGACGCGAATATGCCGCGATCAAGTTCTTCCTCTACACTCTGCTGGGCAGCGTGTTCATGCTGATCGCGATTTTGATTCTCTACTTCAACAGCGACTTGACGAAACTGTCGCACGAGCAACTCATTGCCTCAGGCGTGGTCAGTTCGCAACTCGACCAAGCGGAGCAGAGCCGGCAAATTGCTCAACTGCATGCCAAATCCAACGCGGTGCACACGTTCAATATTCTGGCCTTACAGCAAATGGGACAGCACACGACGGTTTTCGATAGTGAACTGCTGTTCGGCAAAAGCCTGCAATGGTGGGCCTTCCTACTGTTGCTGCTGGGTTTTGTGATCAAGGTCCCTTCCGTGCCGCTGCACACCTGGTTGCCCGACGCGCACGTCGAGGCCCCCACGCCGATTTCGATGATCCTGGCCGGAGTGCTGTTGAAGATGGGCGGCTACGGAATCCTCCGCATTTGTTACCCCATTTGTCCGCAGGCGGGCTACGACCTGGCCTACTTCGTCTGTGCCTTGGGGGTGGTGAGCATGGTCTACGGCGGATTTGCCGCGCTGGCCCAAAAAGACTTCAAGCGGCTGGTCGCCTACAGCTCCGTGAGCCATATGGGCTACGTCGTGCTGGGCATCGGTGTGTGGAGCGCGATCGCCGGCACCCAGTACAATTCCGACGCCTGGAAGATGGGCGTCAACGGCGCCATGTTTCAAATGATCGCCCACGGCATCAGCTCGCCTGCCATGTTCTTCATGGTGGGCGTGATTTACGACCGCGTACATCATCGCAATCTCGATCAATTCGGCGGCTTATTCGCCAAAATGCCGGTCTATTCCGGCCTGGCGATCGGCATTTTCTTTGCTGGCTTGGGTCTGCCCGGGCTGTGCGGGTTCATCGGCGAAGTCTTCGTCACGCTTTCCGTGTGGAACTACAATAAGGGGTTGGCCGTGATTTCGGCGTCGGTTGTGATCATCACCGCAGCGTACATCTTGTGGACGTTGCAACGTGTTTACCTGGGGCCTGAATACAAAGGACCGCACGGCGACCATCTGCATCCGATGAACGCGCGGGAATTGGCCATCGCGGCGCCGCTCTTGGCGCTGGCCATCACGTTGGGCGTCTATCCGCAATCGCTCTTCAGCTACATGACTCCCAGCGTCGATCGCACCGTGCAAGATTTGGCCGATTGGACTCGCAAGAACGACGAGACGGCCAGGCCTAAAGCCACCGCGGAGATTGACGGCGCCGAGCCCTCGGCGACCGTGGTACAGCAGTAACGAGACCCAAATCGAAACAAATCGCAGAGCAAGACCTCAGCCGCACGCCGGTTACCAACAGAAATAAATAGCCGTGAGCCTTTCAGATTTAATCAACCAGTTAGTGATCGATACGCTCGGCAGCACGGCCGCGTTTCGCGGAGAGCTCGTGCTGTGCGGTACGATCGTGCTCATTTTGCTGTCGCGGGTGTTCAACCTGACGAGCCGCGTCGATTCGTTTTACGTGACGCTGGCGGGCTCGGCGGTGGCCTTGTACCTGGCGGGCCCCTGGCTAACGGTCGAGCCGGTGGGGGGCTCGCAGCAGTTGTTCACCGGGCTGCTCGTGTACGACTCCTTCACGATTTATTTTCGCACCCTGCTGTTTTTCTTCGCCGTCTTATTTGCCGTCTTCACGCGCATTTCGGGCGTTCCCGATCGTGACGCCGCGCCCGATGTGTATACGCTCGTGCTGGGCGCGACACTCGGCATGTGCCTGATGGCTTCGTC
This sequence comes from Planctomycetia bacterium, assembly GCA_016200205.1. Taxonomy (GTDB): domain Bacteria; phylum Planctomycetota; class Planctomycetia; order Pirellulales; family PALSA-1355; genus PALSA-1355. Next base: position 37,793 of record JACQFF010000031.1, on the reverse strand, counting down.
CAATCATCTGCTGATGGTCTTCTTGAGTGTGGAAATGGCGAGCGTGCCCTCCTATGCCCTGGCCGGAATCCTCAAAGGTCGCCGGCAAAGCAGCGAGGCGGCGCTCAAATATGCCGTGTATGGCGCGGGCACGGCGGGCATCATGCTCTATGGCATCAGCTTGTTGGCCGGCGTTCTGGGCTCGATGCACCTGCCCACCATGGGCGTCCGGCTGGCTGAGCTCTTGCAGGCCGCCAAATTACTCGACGGCACAAACATGGTTTTGGCTTTGGGCGGGCTGATGATCCTGGTGGGCATCGCCTTCAAGCTCTCCGCCGTGCCGTTCCATTTCTGGTGCCCGGACGTCTTCGAGGGGGCCAGCGCCGAAGTGAACGCGTTTTTGTCGGTGGCCTCCAAAGCGGCCGCGCTGGCCCTGTTGGCCCGTGTGGCAATCGGGTTTGGCTCCATCGCCGTGCCGGCTGTTCCAGCGACCCAGGTGGCCATGTTCTCCGTCTCGGAACAGGCCGCCACGGCCCAAGGGGCCCCGAGCGAAGCTGCCGCCCAGACAGCAACACCCAAAATCGAACGCTCGTCACAAATCAAAGCCCTGGCGCCGGCCCGCGACTTTTTGGCCCGCGTGTTGGCTTTTACGGCAATCATCACCTGCACGTTTGGCAATCTGGCGGCCTATGGCCAAACCAACATCAAGCGGCTCTTGGCATACTCCACGATCGCCCAGGCCGGGTATATGATCATGCCGATCCCGGCGGCGATGGTCTTGGCCGGAACCAATCCCGAGGCGGCCGGCGCTGCCATGGCTGCGATGGCCTTTTACGCAGGGGTGTACTTGTTCATGAACCTGGGGGCCTTTGCGGTCGTGGCCTTCCTCCGCAACGCGCTCAACAGCGAGGACATCGCCGATTATGCCGGACTGATCCGCCGCTGCCCGATCGTCGTGGTTTGCTTCTCCGTGATTCTGTTCAGTTTGATCGGGCTGCCGCCGCTAGCTGGGTTTAACGGGAAACTGCTGATCTTTTCATCGTTGGTGGAAGCCAAGCTGTGGACCGTGCTGGTCATCGGGGGTTTGAATACCGCGATCAGCTTGTATTATTACTTGCGGGTCGTGAAGATCATGACCATCGACCCGGAGCCGGAGAATCGGATCCCCGTCAGTTTGTCCTTCATTCCCGGAACGTACGTGGCGGCCATTACCCTGCCGCTGGTCGTGCTGGGGATTTGGTGGAACAACTTGAACCAGTTTGCCCTCTCCGCCGCCGCACATCTTTTCTAGGCTTCAAAGGACACGGACTCGCCGATTGAGCCCTAGGTAAATAACGCAATAGGGCCGACCAACGGAAGGCCTGGAAAATGGGCCAGTTTGCCTGGAACGCGCATTCCATCAGTTTGCTGGGGATCAAAAAAAGTATGAGCAAGCTCGGCACCTATCAGGCGCTCAATCGGCTGTTGACGATTTTGTATCGTTCGCTGCCGATGTATTTGACTTACGCCCACCCCTGGACCCATCGCGGTGAAGAGAAGGCACTGACCAACTTGCGGCATATCGCCGACGACCAGAAGCAAATGGCCGGTAGAATCGCACGGCATATCCTCGATCATCATGGCCCGATCGAAACGGGCGAGTACCCCATCGATTTTCTCGATATGCACGACCTGTCGCTCGATTTCTTGATCACTCGGTTGGTCCAGTGCCAAAAAAACGACGTGGCCGCAATCGAGCAGTGCGTGGCCGAGCTGAGAGCGGATCGCCAGGCCGGCGTGCTGGCGGAGGAAGCGTTGGGAGCCGCGCGGGGACAACTCGAGGCGCTGGAAGAACTGGCCGAGCAGTTCGCGAATCCGGCTTCGTAAGCCGTTGCGTGCCACTGGGCCTCCACCATGCCTTTGGTCGATACCCACGCCCATTTGGATCAGGAAGAATTCGACTCCGACCGCGAGGCCGTGATCAACCGCGCTCACGACGCCGGAGTAGACGCAATCATCGCGGTTGGCGTGACCGCGGCCTCCAGTTGGGCCGTCGTCGATTTGGCAGCCCGGTTCCCCGGCGTATTTGCCGCGGTGGGCATTCAGCCCAACTACGCGGCGCAAGCGAAGCCTGAGGACTGGCAGGTCGTCGTCGAGTTGGCCTCGCGGCCCAAAGTCGTGGCCGTCGGCGAAACGGGTCTGGACCGGCACTGGGATTATTCTCCGTTTGCCGTTCAGCAGGACTTTTTCGATCGCCATTTGCGGCTTTCTCAAGATCGCAAATTGCCATTTATCGTTCACACCCGCGAAAGCGACGCCGACGTGTTGGAAATGCTGCGAGAAGCGCGTCGCCGTGGGCCGTTGGCCGGAGTGATGCATTCGTTCACCGGCACTGCCGAAACGGCAGCCGCGTGCATCGAACTAGGGCTCTGGATCAGTTTCGCGGGCATGATAACCTTCAAAAAATCGAACGACTTGCGAGCCGTCGCGGCGACGATTCCGCCCCAGCGGATCCTGATCGAGACCGACAGCCCCTACCTGGCCCCCCATCCGCTGCGCGGCAAGCGCAACGAGCCGGCGAATTTGATCCACACGGCCACCTGCCTGGCGGAGGTTCGCGGCCAAAGTCCCGCCGAGTTTTTCGCCCAAACCACCGCCAACGCCCAAGCATTGTTTCGGCTCGTTGCTTGAGTTGATATCGCCTACGGGATACGGACACGAGCGAGGCGTGGCGAGGCGGTTGCGTTGTCGCCCGGAGGGGAAGCGTAGATTTGCCGACGATTGCGGCGGGTGCAGCTTGGTCGCGGCGAGGAAGGACGGGCCAGGCGTGGGGCGGGGGCTTGGCGGTGGTGGGAGGCGTGAAGGGCGCGCAGTACAGCCGCGGCGGGTGTCGCAGCGGCGGTGCAGCCGGTTTCAACCGGCCAGTTCCGCGTGCAGCGCTTTGGCAATGGGGCTGAGCCGTAGCTTGCCCAGCGTGCCCTCGCGACGCGGGATGCTCGCCAGCAACGTGGCAAAGCCCAGATGCACGACCATCACGGCCCCCACGAAGCCATGAAAGCGGCGGGCCCCGCGGATGTTGCCGTCGTCGGCGCCCCAGAAGACTTTTAGGCGAGCGTTGACTCGCTCGACCGCGGTGCGTCCCTTATAACGCCGCTCGAACTGCTTGGTGGCGCGAGGAATCGGCGGAAAGCGGCGCAGATCGATCTCTCGCTTGATGCGGACCGACAGCCCAAACGTGCGGCCGGCGTTGCACACCGACTGGCTCGGACAGGTCCAGCCTTCATGCACTGCCGGACAACGATACTTGAGTGTCCCTCGTTGGTGTTCATAGCCGGTGTAAGCCATGGGATGCCGCACGATGGGTTGGCTCACGCGGTCATAGCAATACACCGTGCCGGCCTCGTCGTAGACGATGTTCGAGTTGCCATCGTGACCGGGCAACATCTTCTCGGACTCTTCTTTCCATAAATTGCGCATTTGGATCAGCGGTTTGATCTGGGCTTGATCCAGCACGGCGTGCACGTCGTTGGTATCGGCCGCCTTGTCGTAGGCCAACGTGCGGATCCGCCCGGCCGGCAGATTGGCTTGGGCCTGTTCGACCAGCGCGGGCAACGTTTCGCCGTCTCCGGTTCCCGAGTCGGTGATCCGGTAAGCCAGACTGACTTCGTGTTTCACGTCGACCACCAGGTGCAATTTGTAACCGAACCACTCCACCACGCGCGTGACTTTGCCGCTATCGTCCGTGTACTCCTTGCGACCTCCGCTGGGCTGTGGCAGGCCTTGTGCTTCTTCGCCAGCCAAGGCCGCGTCGTCCTGCTTGCGGCGGGCGTTGAGCGCCGTGGCATCCCCCGCAGCGTTGCGACCCAGATCGGGCACGCTCCGCCCCAATCGCCGCGCCATCTGGTCGAACACTTCCCGCAACCGCGTATGATGCGGCTCCTGGCCCAACCCATCGAGGAACCGCGAAACGTTCCACTTCTTGGGGACGCCATCTTCCGACGCGATGCCGATCAGGCGTCGCAATTCAGCGTTGCGGCCCAGTTCATCCAGACAAGCCTCGAACGTTGGATGTCGCAGGGCAATCGTCAGCAGCACCACGCCCCACAGCACCTGCACCGGATAATCGTCTCGCCCGCGACCGCGTGCTTGGCGCAAGCCATCCAGCAACGCCGCATCCGGCACGCTGGCCAGCAGCTTGCGCAACGTGCTTAACCGCGGGCTGTCTTCGAGCGACTCCCAATCGAACAGCGACTTGGTGACGGCGACTTGCATGGAAACCTCCGTGTCGTGGCCAAGTGGGTGTGGGGGGAACGTCGCGCTCCCGGCTGGCGGAGCGTCTGGGCCCGAGTTTACATCGCAACTAATACATCACGCAAGGGGCGTCTGGTGTAAGAATCCGCATTCGACCGCCACGCGGCGAGAGAAGTCCTTGAACGACGATCCACCGCTGGTGTAAGCCCCTCCGAGCCCCGCGCGCAACCACCTTCAACGAAACCAACTTCCGCACAACGCAACCAACTCCGCGTGGTGCCTGTCTACTTGACATTCGCTGCAGCGCTACGGGAGAATTACCTGCCCCGACAGGAAAAACTTTCTTCGGCCTCTCTCGTTGAGCTGACTCGTTTGCCACAAACCGCTAGGCTCCGCATGGTCGCGATTGCCGACGGAAAACGTCATGCCGCGCAAATCGTCAAACGTCTGAAGGCGGCGTATCCCGATGCCCGCTGCGCCCTAGATTTTCAATCGCCGCTCCAGTTGCTCGTGGCCACGATCCTCTCGGCCCAGTGCACCGACACCCGAGTGAACATCGTCACCAAGGATCTGTTCGGCAAATACCCCGACGCCAAAGCTTTTGCCGCCGCCAGGCCGAGCGAATTGGAGCGGGCAATCCAGAGCACCGGTTTTTTCCGCAATAAAGCCAAGAACATCAAGAACTGTTGCCGCGAACTGGTCGAACACCATGGTGGCGAGGTGCCTCAAGACCTCGACTCTCTGGTCAAGCTACCGGGCGTGGGGCGGAAAACGGCCAACGTGGTCTTGGGCACCGCCTTTGGAATTCCCACCGGCGTGGTGGTCGACACGCACATTGCCCGCCTCAGCCGCCGCTTGGGGATGACCCGGCACTCGGATCCCGTGAAGATCGAACGCGACTTGATGGGCCAATTGCCCAAGCGAGAATGGATCGATTTTGGCCACCGGATGATCGCTCACGGCCGGCGGATCTGCGTGGCCCGAAAGCCGAAATGCGACCAGTGTCCGCTCGATTCGATTTGCCCCAGGATCGGCGTGGCGGACCGCTCATAGGCGGCGCGAACACAATTCGTCGAGACTTTCTTATGATTCTCTCCGGCCACCAGATCCGCGAAAACTTGGGAGCGAACATCATCATCGACCCGTTCGATGAGGCGAATCTCAATCCCAACAGCTACAACCTCTCCTTGCATAACGAGCTGATGACCTATGAAGAGGTCGTGCTCGACATGGCCAAGCCGAATCGCGTGCGCCGCATGACCATCCCGCCCGAGGGCCTAGTGCTGGGCCCCAATCAGCTCTACCTCGGCCGCACGGTCGAGCGGACGGAGACGCACAAGCTGGTGCCGATGATCGAAGGCCGCAGCTCGATCGGCCGCTTGGGGCTGTTTGTGCACGTGACGGCCGGCTTCGGCGACGTGGGGTTTTGTGGCTTTTGGACGCTGGAAATGTTCGCCGTGCAGCCGGTGCGGATTTACCCCGGCATCGCGATTTGCCAGATCTTCTATCACGAAATCCACGGTGCAATCACCGAATATGCGAGCGACAAATACCAGCACAATCGCGACATTCAGCCAAGTTTGCTCTTCAAGGAGATTAACCCCGACTCGGAGAAAGATCCGCAATTGAAGCTCAACTTTGGCATGGAGCGATCGCACCGCTAAGAGCGGTTGGACAAAACCTATCGGCCGGCGCGACGCCAAGCCGCAAGCGGCCGTGAAATGCCACTTGCATCGATGGTCGGGCGGTTTTGTCCGATTGTTCTAAATCATTTGAACCACCAGCTTGCCCACAGGTGTTTTTGCCTCGCAATCACCGTGCTGAAAGGCGATCCCATGGATCCAAACGTCGTGCCGGGGTATTTCGTAGGGTGGGGAACGCTGGCACTGATCAACGCCGGCCTCGCACAGGGAAAGAGGCGCAGCGGCTTCAACTGGTTCCTGCTTTCACTGCTGTTCGGACCCCTTGCAACGTTCGCGCTGGTGGCGTTCTTCGAGACGCGTATCGAGATGCACTGACCGCTGGCTCTTTTGGGGACCAAGTTTGACGCCGGGCGGTCCGTGAATCTAAACTATTTGGTGTCAAAACCACGCCCGAGATTCCGCCCCCAGCCCGATTAGTCGCACGCGTCGGCTCGCTCGAAACACGGTCCATGCCCAGTCCGAGGCTGCCAAACGCCATGCTCAGGGACTTTCGCCCCCTTCTGTTGACGCTGGCGCTCATCCCGTTGCTCGACAAGCCGGCCGCGACAGCGGAACCCTCGCCGGACGCAATTGATTTTTTCGAGAAAGAAGTCCGGCCGTTGCTTGTCAGCCGCTGCTATGAGTGCCACGGCGATCTGAAGGAGCCGAAAGGCGGGCTGAAGCTCACCTCGCGTGCGGGCCTGTTGGCCGGCGGCGAAACCGGCCCGGCGGCCGTGCCCGGCAAGCCCGGCGAAAGTTTGCTGATCGAGGCGGTCCGTTATCAAGGCCTGAAGATGCCGCCCAAAGCGAAGCTGCCGGAGGAGGAAATTGAAAAATTCGCGCGATGGGTCGAGTTGGGCCTGCCTTGGCCGCAATCCGGCGATCAGCCCGCCGTGGCAGCGAGCCCGGAGCAGCCATTTCAAATCAGCGCCGTCCAGCGAGGCTTTTGGTCGTTCCAGACCGTTGGGCCGCAGACGCCGCCCGGAGTGAAAGATACGGCCTGGCCGCTAACGGCGGTGGACCGCTTCATCTTGGCCAAGTTGGAATCCCGCGGCTTGCGCCCCAACCGGCCCGCCGAAAAGCGAACTTTGCTCCGCCGGGCCACCTTCGATCTGATCGGGCTGCCGCCCACGCCCCAAGAGATCGACGCGTTCTTGGCGGACGAAACTCCCGAAGCGTTTTCCCGAGTGGTCGATCGGCTGCTGGCATCTTCGCATTATGGCGAGCATTGGGGACGGCATTGGCTCGACGTGGTGCGCTATGCCGACACGGCCGGTGAAACGGCCGATTTCCCGGTGCCGCAGGCCTACAAATACCGCAACTACGTGATCGACGCCTTCAATCGAGACAAACCGTACGACGAGTTCATTCGCGAACAAATCGCAGGCGACATTCTGGCCAAATCGGGCCCGCGCGAAACGTATGCCGAGCGAACGACGGCCACGGGATACCTGGCCATTTCGCGTCGTTTTGGCTTCGACTCGGAAAACTATCATCACTTGACGATTGCCGACACTCTGGACACGCTGGGCCGGTCGATTCTGGGGCTGTCGATCGGCTGCGCCCGGTGCCACGATCATAAGTACGACCCCATTTCAATGGCCGACTATTACGCCCTGTATGGCATCTTTGCCAGCTCGCGCTACGCCTTCCCCGGTTCGGAGGAGAAAAAGCAGCCGCGCGATTTCGTGCCGCTGTTGCCCGATGCCGAAGCCGCGCCGTTGGCCGCCGCCCATCAAGAGCAACTCGCTCGTTGCGAGGCCGAGCTCAAGCGACTCGACGGCGAGTCCAAGGCGTTAAGTCAGTCGATCAAGACGGCCGAGGAAAGCATCGCCAAGCAGGCCCAGAATTCCGCGGTCAGCGAGGCCACGGTCAAAGAAGCTCAAGGGGTCGTGGCACTCAAGGCGAAACGAGAGCAGCTTGGCATTGTCATCGGCCAGTGGAGAGAAAAAAGAGATGCGCTGGTCATCGCCGGGCCCTTTGAAATGGCCTACGGGATGATCGACGACAGTCCACAAAATGCCAAAATCCAAAAGCGGGGCGAGCCGACGAAATTGGGCTCCGAGGTGCCGCGGCGGTTTTTGGAAATTTTGGGCGGCGATCCTTTGTCGCCCGATGCGCCGGGCAGCGGCCGGCTGCAGTTGGCCGACTGGCTCACGCGCCGCTCGAATCCCCTGACCGCGCGCGTGATCGTGAACCGGATTTGGCAGTATCACTTTGGTCGTGGCCTGGTGCAGACCCCCAGCGATTTCGGTTTGCGCGGCAGGGCGCCTGCAAACCCCGAACTGCTCGACTATCTGGCCGACACGCTGATGAGTCAGGGCTGGTCGATCAAGGGGCTGCACAAAGAAATCATGCTCTCGCGCGTGTATCAGATGGCGAGCGACGACGCTGGTCCGGCCGCGCAACAAGATGCCTCGAACGAGTTCTGGTGGAAATTCGAGCGGCGGCGGCTCGAGGCCGAATCGATTCGCGACGCCGTGCTGGCCGTCAGCGGACAGCTCGACGCGTCGCCCAGCGGACCCCATCCGTTTCCGCCACGCACGAGCTGGGGCTTTACTCAACATGCGCCGTTCAAAGCCACGTACGAATCCAATCGACGCAGCGTGTATCTGATGACGCAGCGCATCCAAAAGCATCCTTTTTTAGGGCTGTTCGATGGGGCCGACCCAAACACCAGCACGGCCGAGCGATCGTTGACGACGACCCCCTCGCAAGCGCTCTTTCTGATGAACGACCCGTTCATTCACCAGCAATCCTCGGCATTTGCGCGTCGATTGGTGAGCGCGCACAACGAGGATTCGCCGCGCTTGCAACTGGCTTACAGCCTCGCCTTCGCTCGGCCGGCCGAGCCGCCGGAAGTGGCCGAAGCCGCCGAGTTCCTGGAGCGTTATCGCCAGCAGTTGGCCGCCTCCGGGATTCCCGCGGACGAAGCCGCTGTTGCAGCCTGGAGCGCCTACGTTCGCGTGCTGCTCACCAGCAACGAATTCCTGTATATTGAGTAACCTGGTCGCGAAGTAGTTGAACTTTGGAGTTGTACGGCATGGACTCATTCGACTTTCCGACAACCAGACGGGAAATGCTCCGCCGCTCGGTGGGCGGGTTTGGCGCGCTGGCCCTGCACGGCATTCTGGCCGACATGGCTCCGGCGGTTGCCGCCGCCGCGGATTCAGATTCCGACCCGTTGGCTCCGAAGAAGCCCCATTTTACCGCCCGGGCGAAATGCGTCATTTTCCTCTACATGACCGGCGGTGTTTCGCACGTCGAGTCGTTCGATTTCAAGCCCAAGCTCTTCACCGACCACGGCAAAACGATCACCGTCGACAACTGGCAAGGCAAGCTCGGCCAGTTCAAACGCTATCTGAAGCAGCCACAGTGGAAATTCAAACCGTACGGCCAGTCGGGCATCGAGGTCAGCGATTTGTTTCCGCACGTCGGATTGTGTGCCGACGACTTGTGCGTGTTGCGATCGCTGGAATCGGACCACACCAACCATTACGAAGCCACGTTGGGAATGCACACCGGTTCGTTTACGTTTGCTCGTCCCAGCATCGGGAGTTGGGTGAGCTACGGGCTGGGCAGCGAGAACCAGAATCTGCCCTCTTTCGTCGCGATCGCACCGCATGTGCCCTATGCCGGCGCGCAGACTTGGGGCTCCGATTTCCTGCCGGGCTGCCATCAAGCCACGCAGGTCTTTCCCGGCAACGTGCCCATCGCCAATATCGAACGCCGGGTCGCGTCGCTTGAGCTGCAAGAGCTCGAATTGGATTTGTTGGCAAAGCGAAATCGTCGGCATCAACAGCAGCGCTCCACCGATCTGGCGTTGGAAGCCCGTATCAAATCGTTCGAAACCGCCTTCGGTATGCAGCGCGAAGCGCCGGCCGTCTTCGATCTCTCCCAGGAAACCGAGGAAACGCTCAGCCTCTATGGCCTCCAGCGCGGGCAGAACACCGGATTCGGTTGGCAGTGCCTGGTTGCCAGACGCCTGGCCGAACGCGGCGTGCGGTTCATCGAGTTGATCGACACCGGCTCGTCGGGTAATTGGGATTCGCACGGGAACATGAACGATCATATTCCGCTGGCGAAAAACGTCGATCAGCCGATGGCCGGTTTGATTCGAGACCTGAAGCGACGCGGCATGCTCGATCAGACGCTGGTGGTCTGGACCACCGAGTTCGGCCGCACGCCCTACCATGTCGAAGCCAATGCCCTGGGCCGAGAGCACCATCATCAGGCGTTTTCGTCGTGGATGGCCGGCGGCGGCGTCAAGGGCGGATTCGTTCACGGCGCCACGGACGACTACGGCATCGCGGTGGCTGAAAACAAGGTCCACGTGCATGACTTTCATGCCACGATCTTGCACCTCTTGGGAATCAATCACGAGCGGCTCACGTATCGCTACAGCGGCCGCGACTACCGGCTCACCGACGTCAGCGGAGAAGTCGCGCACGATATTTTGGCGTGAGCCCACCGTCACCCATTCGTGGTTTGGCGTCGACTCGAAAATAAAAACATCCATCACAAGGAATACTCTCGATGCAAGTTGACCTGAAAGGCCAAGTGGCGCTCGTCACGGGCGGCGCCCAGGGAATTGGCCGGGCAATCGTCGAGCGATTGGCCGAAAACGGCGCGGCCGTCGCGATCCTCGACCTCGAGCCCGATTCGGTCGCGCGAACCGCCAGCGAAATCTCCGCCCGGGGAAGCCGCGTGATCGCGCTGGCGGGCGATGTCGCCGATCCGGCCCGGCTGGGCGCCGTGCAAAAAGAAATTCACGAGCAATTAGGCCCGATCGGCATTCTCGTGAACAACGCCGGCATCAATACGTCGAAAGAACGCCGCGCGATCCACGAGTATGCCGAAGAGGATTGGAACCGGATTCTGCGGGTCGATTTGACCGGCGTGTTCGTCGTCAGCAAGGCCATCGTGCCGGGCATGATCAAGCGGGGTGGCGGGCGGATCGTGAACATCGCCTCGGTCGCGGGCCTCGTGCCGCTGCGGCTGCAAAGCGCTTATGTGGCGGCCAAAGCCGGAGTGGTGAATCTCACCCGCTCGATGGCGCTCGAATTGGGCCCCCAAGGAATCCTTTCCAACTGTGTCGCCCCGGGTTCGATTATTACGCGCGGCACACGCGCGCTTTTCTATGGACCGGAAGGGGACAAGACCGAGATCGCCAGGAGTTTGCTCTCGCACGTGCCCCTCGGGCGGCCTGGAACGCCGGAAGAGATTGCCCACGCGGTAGCGTTTCTCGTCTCGCCGGAGGCCAGCTATATTAATGGGGCGGTCCTGACGGTAGACGGAGGTTGGACGGCCGGTTATACACGTGATTGGTAGGAGCGCGGGGCGGGAAAATTCGCGCGTCATGCCAAGGACGGCAGGACCTCTCGAAACCGGACGGGATTTCGCCACTATGGCCGAAGCGTCGATCGCGCCTGCCACGAAGCAGCCGGCTCCCTTTGTCGCCCCCTATCCCGGCTCGCATGACATGCCGCGTTGGAATACCGGCATGCTCGTCGCCGCGCCAAAGTTTACTTGGAAGAATTGGTTCGCCATGCTCGGGCCGGGATTGCTCGTGGGCGGATCGGCGATCGGCGGCGGCGAATGGCTGGCCGGCCCGGCAGTGACGGCCCGCTATGGCGGCGGGCTGATGTGGCTGGCCACGCTGAGCATTTTGGGCCAGGTATTTTACAACCTGGAAATCAGCCGGTACGCGCTCTACACCGGCGAGCCGATCTTCACCGGAAAATTTCGCACGCTGCCCGGACCGCGGTTTTGGCTCTTCATGTATTTGCTCCTCGATTTCGGCGCCGTGTTTCCCTATCTGGCCGCCAACGCCGCCACGCCATTGGCCGCGGTCTATTTGGGCCGTATTCCCTCGGGGTCCCAGGACGAATCGCTGGTGCGCGGATTGGGCTTTTTCGTGTTCTTCTTGGCGATGGCTCCACTCGTCTTCGGCGGCAAGATTTACGACACGCTCAAGCTCATCATGTCCTTCAAGATTGTCACGGTGCTGGGGTTTTTGCTTTTTCTCGCGATCTTTTTTTCCAGCCCGCAAACTTGGTCCGAAATTATCAGCGGCTTCTTCAAATTCGGAACCGTTCCGGTGCAGCGGGGCGAAGACCTCAATGGCAACGGCGTGCTCGATCCGGGCGAGGACTGGGACAAGGATGGTCATTTGGACATCGTCGAGCGGGCCCTTCCGCCCAGCATCGACACCGACGGCGACGGCAAGCCCGATGCTTGGACCGACATCGACGGCGACGGCAAGCCCGACAAATTCGAGGATGTCGACAAGGACGGCATTCGCGATGGCGACAGCACGGAGAATGTCTTCGTCGCCCTCTTCGAGGGCCGGTCGTTTCCCGACATCGATTTCAGCACGATCGCGCTGTTGGCCGCCTTCGCCGCCATCGCGGGCTGCGGGGGACTCTCGAACGCGCCGATCAGCAATTACACGCGCGATCAGGGGTGGGGCATGGGACATTATGTCGGCGCAATCCCCAGCGTCGTCGGCGGCCATAACATCGAGCTGTCCCACGTCGGCATGGTCTTTCAAGTCACGAAGGACTCGCTCGTCCGTTGGCGGCATTGGTATCGCCACGTGGCGCGCGACCAGTTGGTGGTCTGGATGCCGGCCTGTTTTCTCGGAATGGCGCTGCCCAGCATGCTGTCGGTGCAGTTTTTGCGCCGCGGCACCGAGGTCAGCGAATGGTACGCCGCGGGAATGACGGCCGATGGCGTGAGCGGCGCCGTTGCCGAATCTTGGGGCGCGACGGCCGGTTCGATCATCTGGTACCTGACTCTCTTGTGCGGATTCTTGGTGCTGGCGCCCGCCATGGCCACTAGTGCCGACGGCGTCATTCGGCGTTGGGTCGACGTGGTTTGGACCTCGAGCCGGCGGTTGCGCGAGTGGGACCCAAAACACATCAAAACGCTCTACTTCGGAGTGCTCCTCGGCTACATGGCGATCGGATTGATTTTGCTGTCGATCGGCAAACCGAGGGCGCTGTTGAAGATCGGCACCAACATCATGAATTTTGCCTTGGGCTTTAGCTGCATCCACACGCTGGTCATCAACCTGACGCTATTACCCAAAGAGCTGCGGCCCGGTTGGTTTGTCCGGCTCGGTCTGGCCGGCGGCGGCGTGTTTTTCTTCTCGCTGGCGACCATCACGGCCATCGAGACCGCTCGGCCCTACTTCTAAGCCGGCGATACGCCATCGCGAGCGTTCGCGCAGAGGACGGCCTCGGGCCTGCGTCCGCGAATTCTTGTGCCGATTTTTCCGCGGGCGGAACTTTCCGCAGTCCCGGAACGTCTAAAAAGCTAGAATTACCCGAAGGGCACTTTGGGGACCGTCGCCCCAATTGGGCTCTTACCAGTCGGAACATCGATGGAGGTTTGTTGCCATGTCGCCGAACATAAACAGCCGATTCGCGTGGGGATTTTGCGCACTCGTCGCGGGGGCCATGCTGGCGCGGCCGTTGGCCGCCGATGAAGCGGGTGAAAAAAAGGCCGAAAGCGGCTTGCCGCTGACCAAAGTCGTGATGTTCAACTCCGGCGTTGGCTATTTCGAGCACCGGGGCGACGTGGAAGGGGACGCCAAAATCGATTTCCGCTTTCGCGTCGAGGACATCAACGACCTGCTCAAGAGCATGATTTTGGAAGACCGCGGCGGCGGGACCATTTCCACCGTCACCTACGGCTCGCGCGACCCGATCACCAAAACGCTACAAACCTTTCCCATCGACCTTACGAACAATCCCACGCTGGGACAACTGCTCGACCAGGTGCGCGGGGAGCGGGTGCAACTCGATGGCCCGGCCCTCACGGGCGTGTTGCTGGGAGTTGAAAAGCGGAAGAAGGAAATTGGCAAGGATCACGAAACCATCGAAGTGGAATTGCTCAATCTGCTCACCGACAGCGGACTGCGCAGCATTCCGCTGGACAGCATCAGCGGCATCAAGTTCGTGAACGAGAAGCTCGACGCCGAATTGCGGCAGGCGCTCGCGGTGTTGGCCACCGGACACAACACCGACAAAAAGACGGTGAGCCTGAACCTGCTCGGCAAGGGCAAGCGGCCGGTGCGCGTGGCCTATATCGAAGGAACTCCGGTCTGGAAAACCAGCTACCGCCTGGTCCTGAGCGACAAGGAAGCCCCCTTCCTGCAAGGCTGGGCCATCGTGGAAAACACCACGGAAGCCGATTGGAATAACGTGGCGTTGACGCTGGTGAGCGGCCGGCCGATTTCGTTCAAAATGGATCTTTACGAACCGCTCTACGTGCAGCGACCCCTGGAGGCGTTGAACCTGTATGCGTCACTCCGGCCGCAAACTTACGGCCAGGATCTCGACGAGGCCGCTCGACGATTCGCCGGACTGGGCGGAAACGCGCCGGCCGGGCGGGCGGGAAGGGTGGCCGGAGAACAGGAGCTCGAGCGGCACGAACAACTGCGATCTGACGCTAAAAGCAGCCTGGCCGAAAAATCGGCCTTCGGAGCTGCAGCGCCGAAGCAGGAAGTCGATTTCTTTGCCACCCCCGAAAGCCGGGGCGCCGTCCCGTCCGCACAAGCCGGCGAAGTGGGCGAACTGTTTCAATATGTGATCGGCACGCCGGTCACTTTGGCCCGCCAGAAATCGGCCATGCTGCCGATCGTCAACGAATCGGTAAAGGGGAACAAAGTCTCGATCTATAACGAAGCGGTGCAAGCCAAGCACCCGCTCAACGGCCTGCGGCTGGTGAATTCCACCGACCTGCACCTGATGCAAGGGCCGGTCACGGTGTTCGACGGCGGCGCCTATGCGGGCGACGCCAAAATCGAGGACCTTTCGCCCGGCGCCGAGCGGCTCGTCAGCTATGCTCTCGATCTGAACACTGAAGTCGCGCCCGAAACCAAGAGCCATCCCGAGCAACTGGTCAGCGTGAAATTGATCAAAGGCGTGATGCAGACCAGCCGCAAGTATGGCCGCACGCACAAATACACGATCAAGAATTCCGACTCCAAGCCCAAGACGGTTTTGCTCGAGTACCCGGTCGACGCGAATTGGAAGCTCGTGTCGCCTGAAAAGCCGACCGAAAAGACGCGCGACAAGTATCGCTTTGCCGTCACCGCCGAGCCGGGCAAGCCCGCGGCGCTCTCGGTCGAAGAAGAACTGGTCGTGAGCCAGCAATTGGCGATCACCAACTTGGACAGCAATGCGATTGCGTTTTACCTGAGCCAAAAGACGGTCAGCCCGTCCGTCAAGACGGCTCTGCAAGACATCGTCAAGCGCAAGCAGGCCCTTCAAAACGTGGCCCAGGATCGCGGGCGGCTGGAACAGCAGATCAGCACGATCACGCAGGAGCAAGACCGCATTCGCCAGAACATGATCCAATTGGAGCACAACTCGGATCTCTACAAGCGGTACGTGCAGAAATTCGGCGCCCAGGAAGACGCGGTCGAAAAGATGCGCGAGCAGATTCAAAAGCTGATCGCGGACGAAGCCCGACTACGGCAGTCGCTGGACGATTTTTTGATCAGTTTGGACATCACCGGCTGATCGAGCCGGATTTCCCGGCATTCCACTAAGAACGCGTCTTCAAAACGTTCCGAGCGTTGGAATTTGGGAGGGCGAAGCTCCCGCTGAGCCGATTTCGCACCGGAAGTAGAGGCTCGGCAGGAGCCTCGCCCTCCCGGTCGCGTAATTTGAAGACACGTTCTAAAACCAACACCCGCCCGGCAGCCGGAGATTTTTCGGAGTCGCCGGGCGGCTTGCTTGCGGTTTGGTGCGCCACGAGGTAAAACGCTGCGGGAAGGCACGTGATCTGCCAACAACTCGGCTTCGCGAGGAAGCAAAATGCCCACGATGGTGACACGCAAGGAACCTGCAAATTCCCAGTCGCGTCGCGACTTTTTGAAACGCGGCGCCATCGCGCTGGGCAGCGCGGCAATGCCGCTATTGGGCAGCCACGGCAAAGCGCTAGCCGAGCAAGCGGCGGCGCCTGCCGGCGACTTGACCAACGGGGCGGTCGACGCCCACTCGCACGTGTGGACGCCCGACGTGAAACGTTATCCGCTGTCCGCGGCTTTCAAGCCGACCGACATGCAGCCGCCCAGTTTCACGCCCCAACAACTGCTGGCGCACGCGCGGCCCTGTGGTGTCAGCCGCGTCGTACTGATTCAAATGAGCTACTATGGCTTCGACAATCGCTACATGCTCGACAGCATGCACGCATTTCCCGGCGTGTTCTCGGGAGTGGCCGTGATCGATGAGCATGCCGCTCCACTGCGCGACACGATGCGCGATTTGAAAAAGCAGGGGGTGCGCGGCTTTCGGATTCATCCGGCCGGGCAAGATGTCGATCGCTGGCTCTCCAGTCCGGGCATGGCGTACATGTGGAAGATCGGAGCCGACGAGCAGCTCGCCATGTGCGGCTTGATCAACCCCGAAGCGCTCACGGCCATCGATCGGATGTGCGAGAAGTTTCCCGACACGCCGGTGGTGATCGACCACTTTGCCCGGATCGGCGTCGATGGCACGATTCGCGATTCCGACGTCGCCAAGCTGAGCCGTTTAGCGCGTCACAACCATACGCATGTCAAAATCTCGGCGTTTTACGCGCTGGGCAAGAAGAAGTCGCCCTATCTGGATCTGGCGGAGATGATTCGCTCGCTGCTGAATGCTTTTGGACCCGAGCGGTTGATGTGGGCCACGGATTGCCCCTATCAGGTCCAAGAGGGGCACAAGTATCTCGACTCGATCGAGTTGGTTCGCAGCCGCCTGGATTTTCTTTCCGACGCCGATCGCGAGTGGCTGCTAAAGAAAACGGCCCAGCGGGTATTTTTCTCCTGAAGGCGAGCCCGGCGCTCCGAGGTGCACCATCGTCGAAGCCAGCGCCGCACGCAAAGACCAGCCCCCACCACGCGAGCAATTCAATCCCCTCGGCCTGAGCGTGCTGTTCGGGTTGTTCTACTTCATTCAGGGCATCAGTGAGCCGACCGAGGGATTGCTCTCGCAGCCGGTGCTCTCCTTGCTCACGTCGTGGGGAGAAAGCGCCGAACTGATCGCGGGGTTCTCGTTCGCGTTGGCGCTGCCGTGGGCCCTCAAGCCGATCTTTGGGCTCGTCTCCGATTTTGTTCCGCTGGCCGGCTATCACCGTAAAAGTTATTTGATCGTCGCCAGTGTAATCACTTCCGCCAGCCTGGACGTCCTGTATGCGATCGACTTGCCGGCCGGGGCCGTCGATGCCCTGTTTTTTCTATTGGTGCTGTCAACCATTGGCGTCGCCTTTTCCGACGTCGTGATCGATGCGCTGATGATTGAGAAGGGACAACCTCGCGGACTCACCGGGCGATTGCAAGCCGTGCAATGGGGGGCCATTTACTTCGCTGATATTCTGACAGGCAGCTTGGGTGGTTACTTGAGTCAGCAATCGCAAGAAAAGCTCGCATTCTTGATCTGCGGCGGAATGATGGTCGGCACCGTTTTCCTGTCGGCGACCGTCGTATCGGACCGGCGGCAAACCAACGCGCGAGAGAACTTCAAGAGCACGCTCCACCTGCTGCGCCGGGCAACCGGCTCGCGCGCGATCCTGGCCGGCGGCGCATTCATGTTTTTGTGGAACTTCAATCCGTTCTCCAAAGTCGTACTCTATCTGTACATGACTCGCGATGAACTCGGACTCAGCAAGCAATTCTTCGGTAACACGGTGTCTCTAAGCGCAACGGCGGCGATGATCGGCAGCCTATTGTATGGACTCTATTGCCGCCGCGTTCCCCTGGCGATTTTAGTGCACGTTTCCATCGTGCTGGGCATCGTCAGCTCGGTGGCGTATTGGTTCATGCACGACGAAGCGTCGGCGCGCGTCGCGAGCGCGGCAGCCGGTTTTGCGATCGCCACGGCGACAATGGTCCAACTGGACCTGGCCGCTCAAATCTGCCCGCCGCAAACGGCCGGAACCCTGTTCGCCCTGCTGATGGCGCTCTCGAATCTCGGCACGGGACTATCAACGTGGTTCGGTGGTTGGTGTTATCAGAATGGGGTCGAAGCGTGGGGCAATCCGCTGGCGTTCAACGTGCTCGTGGGCATCGGCGCGATCTTCACCGCCTTGTGCTGGCTGGTTGTGCCCTACCTCCGAACGGTGCTGCCGGAGAATGTACCCGCCCCTCTCCCTCTGGGAGAGGGTTAGGGTGAGGGTGCCCTGTGATCTTGTTGCCCTCATCCCGGCACCCTTCCAGAGATTGAGGGCGGATATCTACGCGGCCGTCGCTTGCGCGCGACCTCGCAGCGCCAAATAACCGACGGGAATCAACAGCCGCGTCAAAAGCATGTTGGTGATCAGCCCGCCGATTACGGCAATCGCCAACGGCTGTTGCATCTGCGCGCCGGGACCCAAGCCCATCGCCAGCGGCACGAGACCGAAAATCGTGGTCAGGCTCGTCATCAAGATCGGGCGAAAGCGGACGCGTCCGGCGGTGACCAAAGCCCGATCGAGTGGCATTCCCCGGCCGCGCAACTGGCCGATGTATTCGATCAGGATGATCCCGTTCTTCACGTCCAAGCCGATCAACAGAATCGCGCCCATGAACGAGGACACGTTCAGCGGCGTGCCGGTAATCCACAACGCCAACAGCGCGCTGGTGAGCGAAATCGGCTGCGCCAAGAAAATCAACAACGGCAACGTCAGGCTGTGAAACTGAAAACCCAACAGCAAAAACACGAGTGCCGAGGCGACCACCAGCACCATCAGCAAATTGGCGAACGACTCTTGCTGGGCTCGATAATTTCCGGCCAGCTCCCAGCGATAGCCGGGCGGAAAAGCGAGCGTCGCTACCCGCTTTTGAATCTCCCTGTTGACGGCGCCAAGATCCTGACCCTCCAAAGCGGCCTCCACGGTGATCACCGGCTGCTGGTTTTCGCGGAAGAATTCGTTCGGACTGCGCGAATACGTGATCGAAGCCAGTTGCGAGAGCGGCACGAAACTGGGCCCCGCTGCTTTGCCGGCCGGCGGCGCGACCGGCGGCAAGCTAACCGGAAGTTGGCTCAGTTCGTCGGTATTGAATCGCACCCGATCGGGGTAGCGGACGCGGATTTTCGTCATCCGATCCTCTTCGGGCACTGTGCTGGCGACTTGCCCATACAGGGCCGCGTTGAGCTGATTCTCGATATCCATTTCGGTCAAGCCGACGCGCGCGGTCGGCACGCTGTCGGGGTGGATGACAATGTCGGGATTTCCCAGCCGCACGTTGGCGTTGACTTCTTTTCCGCCGGCTTGCTCTACCATGCCGGCGACTTTCTCGGCCAATTCGCGCAACACGGCGACATCCGGCCCAAACACCTTGACCTCAATCGGCTTCGAGACGCCGGCCAAATCGCTGATCTGATCCTGGATGAGCGGGACGAACTCGATCTCTTCCAGTTCCGGTGTTTTGGCTTTGAGCACTTCCTCCAATTCCGCGACGATCTCGCTCATCGCGCGCCGCTGCCCCGGCGGCTTGAGGCTCACCAGAATATCGCCCGTATACGATTCGGTGGCGAAAAAGCCCAGCTCGGCGCCGGTGCGGCGGATGTAGCCGGAAATGTCTTCGGTTCGCGACAGCACCTCCTCGACGCGGCGTAACACCTTGTCCGTTTGCGTCAACGAAGTGCCGACGGGCATTTTGTAGTCGAGAACAAATGCGCCCTCGTCCATCTCCGGCATAAAGCCGGTTTCCAGATGTTCGGCCAGCCATAGCCCCGGAATCGCCACCAAGAGCGAACCGAATACCGCCCAGCGTGGAAAACGCAGGGCGGCCCGCAGTGAGCCTTCATAGCGATCGGCGAGCAAATTATAAATGGGCCCCGTGGTCGGCATCTTCCGTCGTCCTAAGTAGCGCGCCGCCAGCACGGGAATGATCGTCAGGCTGACGACCATCGACACCAGCAGCGCCACGGTCAGCGCCAGACTGAGCGATTGAAAGAACTGGCCAACCACCCCGCGCACAAAAGCCAAGGGGAGGAAGACGAGGATGGTGGTCAACGTCGAACCGACCACCGCGCCGCTGATTTCGCGGCTCGCCCGATCGACGGCCACGTCGCCGGTTTGCCCCTCGGCCAAGTGCCGCGAGATATTCTCGATCACCACGACCGTGTCGTCGATGATCAGGCCGATCGCGACCGCCAAACCGCCGAGCGACATCAAGTTCAGCGTATCGCCCGTCAAATAGAGGAACACGAAGCTGATAATCAGGCTCAGCGGAATCGACAATGCGGCGATGAGGGTGGCCCTGACGCTTTTGAGAAACGCGAGCAGCACAATCACGCTGAAAATGCCGCCGATGATGATCGCGTCGCGCACATTGGCGATCGCCGTGCGCACCAGAACTCCCTGGTCGTAGACCGGATGGATTTCGACGCCCGGTGGCGCGGCGGTTCGCGCACTGTCCAGCACGGCCGTCAATTCGCTCGACACGCGCAGAGCATCGCCCCCCAAACGCCGGAACACGGTCAGCGCCACCGCGTTTTTCTCGTTCGAGCGAACGGCGATCGTGCGGTCCTCGTGCGATGCCACGACTCGCCCCAGATCGCCCAGTCGAATCGGCTGGCCGTTCTTCTGGACGATCACACGATCTTCCAATTCCAGCGGATCTTTGGCTTGGGTATCGGCCAGCACCTGGTATTGCAGCACATCGCGATCCAATCGCCCCACGGCTCTCAAGCGATGCTCTTTGGCGAGCCGGTCCGCGATATCCGCGATCGACAGTCCGGCGGCGACCAACGCCTGGGGCTCGACCTCGACCAGGATCTCGCGGATGTCGCCACCTTGCACCGTGACATACGACACGTCGGGAATGCGGCTGATGCGCGGCCGAAGGTCGTAGTAGGCATAATCGTGCAGCGCCGACGGATTGCGCCCGCCGGTAATCACAAACGAAATGATCGGAAACACCGAGGGCGTTTGCCGCTCGGTCAGCGTGCTGGTGCCGGGAGGAAGCTGGGCGCCGACTTCCGCCATCCTCGCCCGGATATCGTTCAGGGCCTGAACCATGTCGCTTTGGGGCGCAAAGTAGACCGAAACTTCGCTTGCGCCGCGCACCGATTTGGACACCACGCGCGTGACGCCCAGCACAATGCCCACGGCTTCCTCGATCGGCCGCGTGACCGCGACTTCCACGTCCTTGATCGCCAGCCTGGGCGTTTGTGAAATGATGATGATCCGCGGGAACGCCACTTCGGGATAGATGCCCGAAGGCATCCGCACCATGGCGACCACGCCAAAGATGGTGAGCAATAGCGTGGTCAACACGAGCAGGCCGAAATACGGCCTGGCCATTGCGACCAGGTTCATACGCCGAGTCGGGTCGCCCGTGGCTCCCTCGAGCTGTTCACCGATTCTCATGCTCTTCATCCCGCCGGACGTCTTCTATCTTCACTGGCGTTTCTTCCTTGAGGTTGTAGCCTCCTTCGATAATAACCTCTTCGCCCGGCTTCAAATCGGTGTCGGAAACCGCCACCCAGCCCTCGTGCGAGGTTCCGAGCCGTGGATGCAGGACGACCGTCTTTCCATCGCGAATCACGTTGAGAAGGGGTCCCTCGCCCAAATCGAAAATGGCCGCCACGGGAACGCTCAATACGTCCAACTCTTCCTTCATGGTGATGGCAATGCTGACCGTCTGCCCGATTGCCAGACGGGCATTAGCGTTATCGATGAGACAGCGCACCGGGAGGTTTCCCGTCTGGGCATCGGCCACCTGGCCCACGAAGACCACCTCGGCAGGCACGAACCGATCGCCGTGCGGTGAGAGTTCGCTGTCATTTGACGTTTTGACGGATGGGCTAACAGCGCTACTGAGCACTTTCGCCTTCTGTCCGACCCGCACCAACTGGGCCGCTCGGGGCGGTAGCCATGCCAACGCGTAAAGCTGCCGCGAGTCGACGACCTGGCCCACGGGCGTTCCGGCTGCAATCGTCTGGCCCGGATGGCATGTCAAGTCTTCAAGAATCCCGTCGATCGGCGTGCGAATCGTATGCAGTTCCAGTCGGGCCCGCGAAGCCTTGAGCGCCTCATCGGCAATCGAAATCCGGGCCTTCGCTTCCGCGACGGCTTCGACCCTGGGACCTAACATCGAGAGTGCGGACTGCGACTCAGCCAATTCCTTCTGCAATCGTGCTTGTTCGACAGTCTTCTCGGCGTCGAAGAGCTGCTGCTCGGAGACTTCGTTCCGCTCGGCCAGCGGCTTGAGATGATCCAGTTGGGATTGGGCCCGTTCGAGGGCGACCGCGGCTTGACCGATAGCCAGCTTGCTGATTCGCTGTTCTGCGGGTCGTGGAAGCGATTGCAACAACTCGAGCGTAGCATTGGCGGCGTCACGAATCGCCATCTTTTCGCCGACATCCGCCGCTGGCATGGTTTGATCCAATTCAACGATCGGCTGGCCCGCCTTGACCGCGGCCCCCTGAGTTACCAGGATCGCGTGCACGTGCCCCTCCAAGGCCGGCGTCAATGTCGCCAGCTTGCCGACCGGGGCTTCGCATTGGGCCAAAGCTTTGACTGCTTGTTCCAGCGTGCGGTGCTCGGCGCGCGCAACCCTCACCGCGATGGCAGGCGCATCATGCTCGTCCTCCGCCGCATCTTGCGGATGTTTGGCCACCGATTTCGCGCAGCCGGCAATTTCCGCAAGGACCAGCGCAACTACCGCAGCTTTCCAGATTCTCACGCGCTGAAACCTCGTCGCATGGCGTTTTATTCTTTGCCGCTTGCCGCCGTGATACTCGGCATGGTTCTATCATAACTTTAGAAATGGTGAGTGTTTAGCTACTGTCCGGCGGATTTCCTCAGAACCTTAGAACTTGTCGACCCATCATGGCCGATACATTTGATACACAACGACTTACCGCTCCAACCGAACCACCGCCGCAGCCCGCTCGATTTATTCCCCTCGATTGCGCCGTCGCGAGTCAGGCCGACGGAGAGCTTTCGCCGCAATACAAAAGTTCGCCGCGCGTTTACTCCCATCCGCGGCCGCGCGAAAGAAACCAGTCCTTTGAAACACATTTGCTTGATCCTCATGGCCCTGGCGGAAGCCTGGGCTGACGCACCGCATGGCGCAGCCGCCGAGATCGCTTGCGCCGATGCCGGGGTGAGACGGCTGCCACCCTGCGGGCCGATTTCCGCTACGCGAGCGCCGTCGCAAATGTCTTCCCAATGCGGTGTCGTATCCGATCGGGTCCGAGCCGCGTCGTTCATCGCCCCGGCCGATTTGCCATCGCCAACCGAGGGCCTAAATCCGCAAGTCACGGTTCGAAGCTCAAACTTGGGGGGCTCAGCCGAGAGAGAAATGGCGCCACAACGCCAGTGGCCCATTATGTGTTATTGATGCAAACGCTGGAATTAGCCCACCAGTCTCGCTATCGCGATGCGGCCGGCGCCGCCGACCTGACCCGCACGCAATGGAACATCCACCAGGCGGAGTTGATCAACGTTGCGCTAACAGAGCGGATGTTTTTCACGGCCCTCTATCAACGCGGCGTGCGTGACCTGGCGTTTTCCTTGGCTAATCTGAACGAGGAGCTGATCGGGGTACTCGAGCGGCGTTTCTCGGCGGGACAAGCACTGGCCAGCGACGTGGCCTTGGCCCGCTTGCAAGCTCATGCCGCGCGGCAACAAGCAAACCTGACGATCGCCACCTATAACACGGCGGTGCTGGATCTGCGAACCCAACTGGGCTTGATCTCGTCGGAGCGGTTCGAACCGCGCGGCGACCTGACGCGCTTCGAGTGGCAGCCGGTCGCGACCACCATCGGCCAAGCTACGAAACCGCCGGCCAACGAAGTGATTGACCTGGTCTCGGGGCGGCCGGACGTGATGGCAGCCCGGGCCGATGTCGCTTTCAGCCGAGCAAATGCCAATTTGGCGCGAGCGGCACGCGTCCCCAATCTGCAAATCGGGCCGTACTACGCGCGCGATGACTTTGCCAGCACTTTTTGGGGGTTTCGCACGCAAGTCGACATTCCTGTGATTAACAATGGGATGCCGCTGCTCCGCCAACGGATGACCGAAGTGAGGCAGCGCGAAATTGCTTTGGAACAATTGGAAAACCGGGCACAACTCGAGGCCGAGGCGGCCATCGAGCGCTACGAGTGGGCCCGCCGTTTGATCGATCGATCGCATGTCGAGTTGTCCCGCGAATTGACCGAAGACGTGCGGCGCGTCGAAAGCCAATTTCAAGCCGGCCAGACAGACTTGCTCCGCGTCTACGCCGCTCGCACCGGATTGATCCAGGCACAGCGGGCCCTGCTCGATACGCTCAATGAACTCGCCCAAGCGGCGGCCCGCGTCACCGAGACAACGGGCCTGCCGCCGCATGTGCTGGTGCGGCCGGCCGAACGTTAGCCCTGCCGGCCGCGTTTCTGAAAAAAAGGCGGCGTTCGTCTCGTTTCATGAATTGCCACTTTGACACAAAAGTCGAAGCACGCGATGAACCGCGTCGTTCCCCGTCTCCCGCCCGATATTATTCATATTCCCACTTGTGCATCCACGGATCTTTCGTGCGCTGCTGAAAGGCCTTGATTTTGGCCTTCAATTGAGCCACGGTTGCCGCATGTCGTGGGTCGGATGCCAGGTTCTGCAGTTCGTCCGGATCTTGCTCGAGATCATATAGTTCGAATCGCGGGCGATTGATGTACGCCGCGACGGTTCGCTTACCGTAGATCGCTTGCGGGCCTTTGGCGAAAACGTCTTGCCAGGTTGGCGAGCGCCACAAATCGGACGCAAACGGAAATGGTAGCGGATGAGCAATGTTCCAGATCAACTTATACTGCCGGGTGCGCACCGCCCGCATCGGATAATACATCGTGACTTCGTGGAACGTGTGCGAGCCATAGATCTCGTCCCAACCGGCGGGACGCCTTTGCTCGATCGCGCCAAGGAACGATCGCCCTTGTAAACCTGTCTGCTGGGCCAGAACGCCCGCAAAATCCAATATCGTGGGAGCAATGTCGACCCACGAAACCATCGCCTCCGACTGGACGCCGCGCTGGCTCAGGTATGGATTGCGCACCAGGCACGGCAGCCGGAGTCCGGGATCGTAGACGGTCGTCTTCGCGCCGGGAAACGGAATGCCGTTGTCCGAAATGAAGATCACGAGGGTGTCATTCCAATGGCCGGACTCTTTGAGAACCTGAATCAGTCGGCCGACCCCCTGATCGACACGCGAAGCCGACTGGTAGTATTGGGCCAGTTCGGCCCGGCAGATTGGCGTATCGGGCAGAAACGAAGGCACAATCACGTCTTTGGGATCATAGCGCTGGTCGGTCACGCCGGAATACTGTCCTTCGTTGCCAAACAGGTTGGGTTTGTTGGGCGGCGGCCCGTAGCGGCCGCCGCGGTGTGGATCGCTGGTGCAGAAATACAAGAAGAACGGCCGTTCATCGGCGGCGGCGATGACATCTCGGCAATGGTCGGCCATCTCGACGGCATTCCGCGCATTGCCCGGCACCACGCGATCGAACGGATAGACTTCATTGGGCCCGACGTGAAACTTACCCGCTCGGGCCGTGCGGTAGTGGGCATCGGCAAGCCGCGCACTTAGCGTCTTCACTTCGTCAAACGTCCGGAAGTGGTGCACACTGTGCTCGAGGCCATACTGGCCGGTGGCGTGGTTGTACAGGCCGCTGAGGATCACCGACCGGCTGGGGCTGCAACTAGCGGTAGTGCAAAATGCGTGGGTAAATCGCGTACCCTCGGCCGCAAGCTGGTCGAGGTTTGACGTTTTGATTACCCGGTTGCCATAACAACCCAAGTCCGGGCCCAAATCATCGGCCACCACGAGCACGACGTTCTTGGGCGCCGCGATCGCCTGATAAACACCCGAGAGAAGAACGAGAGCAGCCGCCAGCGCACTATGCTTGTTGATCATGAATCCTCCCCAACATTGCCTGATTCGCCGCGGAATCAGCAACCATTAGCGCAGTTTAAGCCAGACTGCTTTATCGCGTAAATCAAATTCTTTTGGCAGTCCGTCCGCGGCCGTGCTCCAAACGCGCAAGATCTGCCAGCCGGCCACCAGTTCGACACCGCTCCGCTCGCGATAGCGCGGCATTTTATCCGGTCCCAGGGGGAACCCCAATTCGATGCACGGACGTCCTTGGCCGTCGTAGCCCCGCAGCGTCGGCTGACTGACCGATCCATCAGGCCGCGGATGCTGTACGACCGCGATCAAATTGGCAGACCGTAGCGCAGTCGCGCTTTCAAGCGACGCATGTTCGAGGGCGCTCACATCATAGGGCACCATGAACTCACGCCGCGATTGGCTTGTGGCGCGCAGCAAGACGAAGTCCGCCGCCACTTTTTGAGCATCGGCCAACGAGGCGACGCCCGGTCGTTCGAGCGGCGCAAGCGAAGCGACCGGTACGCCTGTTGCAGGCATGGCATCGAGCCGGACCGTATATCTTTCCCGCAGTTCCTGGGAAAGCCAGCCGACGGATTTCAACTGGGCGAGGCGTCTTTTCAGCACCGAGCGACTAAACGCTTCGTACGACAAAAGGGGCGTACGATCGACCTCGCCCGGCTCTTTGAAAATCCCCATTGGCCGGTCGAGGAAATGGGCCATCCCCAATTCGCTGAGTTCAATTGTATTCACCAAATCCTCCAGACTCTCTTGATGCACGCGCCTCACCGACTCGCCTGTCAAGAATCCTTCCAAGGGATCGCCCTCGAAGAGTACCCGTCGGCGTTTGGCCAGTTGGAGAATTTGTTCTTCGGGAACTCGTGCAAATGGCGGGGGCAAAACCCGCAGGTTCTCGCCCATCGACGTCGGCGCATCGGGGACTCGATGTCCTTCGTACTGTTTTCGAACCAGGCACGCCTGGCGCAAAGCGCGCCGCCGCCGTCGCTTGTCTAGGGCCAGCGCCGCGGGATCCTCCCGGTGAGCGATGAATAATTCGGCGTGTGCATCGATGAGTTGCAGGTACGCCTTCAATAGCGCGTCCAAAAACAGCGCGTCGGGATAGTTCGCGCCAAAACTGTGAAACAGCGTCAAATCGAACGCCGTCAAATGCCGGCACAAGTGGCGCAGCATGTAGCTGACAAGATCGACGACCGGCGCCGGTCCGAGCCGCTCGGGCGAGGCCAGCTCGCGGAGTGTCGCAAGCAACGTACCGGCGAACCCGGTATACGGCGAGAGCGCCACGGTGTTGAAAACCGCTCGGAACAATCCCACAATTCGGTCTGGAGTTTCCCGGTGATTCCGAAAAGAATGCTCCCAAACGCACATCAGGCTCGGCGCCTCGTGGACGTCGATGGCCCGCAGCGCGATCTCGAGCGCCTTGGCCTGTTCGATGATCTTGTGATCCTCGGCCAAAGCGGACTGCAAAAATGCGATTGGATCGGATTCCTCCTGGCGAGAATCGGATCGCTCCGGCAGGTAGGCAAGCCGGCCCAGCGAAAAGGCCGGCAGCGGCGATTCGAGCGACGTAATCGGCAAACGGCTGCTGCCGATTACGGCAAGAAAGATATAGGTCGCCAACTCGGCCGGTAAGGCATCAGCGTCGAGCAGTTCGAGATCAATCGTTCCGGCCAACTCGGCGACCCATTTTTGCACCTCCCGAGTCAGGATCACGCCCGGCGAGTCTTCGTACGCTTCGAAGCCGTGAGTCAAGATCTGGCGGACGATAAACAGCCGTTGCCAAGCCCGCTGCCATTTGATCGAAACGAGCGGCGCGACACCCGGTTCTTGATCGTCATCGATAAAGAGGTTCCACGCCTCGAACTCGGCCGACTCTCGGGCGTGCGCCGGGTCGAGCAGATGCCCACGAAAGATTTCCCAGGGCACGCGCTGCGCCGCAACGTGTTCCACCCGCACCCGCAGTGGCCTGGCGACAAAAAACCACCCTGGGCAGAGTGCTTTCTCAACGGCGGCACGGAGCGTATTTGCCATCATGGGTAGCCCGGAAATATAGGCCTGGCAGCAACGCGTTGGAATCGCTAGTCGTCACGCCGAATCGTGCCGAGCCGCTGACCCAGCAGGACCACGGTTGTAGGCGATACCAGGATCTCCGCCAAGTGGCCAGCAACCGGCGCGTCGACGGTCATCACCGCTTTGTCGGTTTCCACCTCCACGACCGGCTCGTCTTTGGCCACCGGATCGCCGACCTGCTTGAGCCATTGAATTATCCGGGCCTCGTTGATCGTCAGGTCTTGATTGGGCATCACCAGCGGCACGCTCGATGCGTCGGCAGTCGGGGCCGGCCGCGGAAACTTCGCTGGAGGCGCGCCGACAGAGCGTCTCAGCGGAGCGGCCGCGGACTTCTTTGCCACAGTGGCCCGCAATCGTCGCGGAATCTCCGGCCGGCCGGCCATGACCGCCTTGGCCGCCGAAATGATCTTCTCGACCGAGACCACCACGGCGTTTTCGTGCGCCGGACTGAAAGGGTGCCCCACCGGGTCGGTATGCAATCGGCCGACTGGAGCGTCGAGTTTTTCGAACGCGTGCTCCATCATCACCGCCGCCAGTTCCGCGCCGATGCCGCACATCGAAAAAGCCTCGTCGACCACCAGCAAGTGGCCCGTCTTGGCCACGCTGCGGATTACGGTCTCGACGTCGAGCGGCACGATTGTACGCAGATCGACGATTTCGCACGAGATGCCATGTTGTTCGAGTTGCTCGGCCGCATCCAAGCAGCGGTGAACGGGCGAGCCGCAGGAGACGATCGTCAAATCGGTCCCCGCGCGGACGATGTTGGCGACGCCGAACGGCACAAAGTGTTCGCCGACAGGCACCGGCCCTTTGCTTGAGAACAGAGCCTTGGGCTCGAAGAAAATCACCGGGTCGTGGGCCCGCAGCGCGGTTTTGAACAATCCCTTGGCATCGGCGGGAGTCGAGGGAATCACCACGATCAGGCCCGGGCAATGGGCCCAAATCGGATGGTAGCTCCCGCTATGATGCGGGCCTGTGTTTTTGATGGTCCCCCAGGCAGCCCGCACGATCATCGGCACGCTGGTTTGGCCGTTGCTCATGTAGCGGAGCTTGGCCGCTTGTTCGATGATTTGCGAAGCGGCCTCGAACATGAAGTCGGCGAACATCACGTCGGCCACGGCCCGACAACCGCTGGCCGCTGCACCGGCCGCCGCCCCAGTGAAGCCCAACTCGCAAATCGGCGTATCGATCATGCGCTCGGCGCCGAACTCGTGCCACAGGTTTTTCGTATGTGCGAAGCTGCCGCCACGTTCTCCCGTGCCCTCGCCCAGGTAGACGATATGCCGGTCGCGGCGCATCTCTTCTGCAATTCCATCGCGCACCGCCTCGAGCCAGGATTGCACTTTTGTTTCCGCATTGGCCGGCGCGGATGCGACGCGCGGATGCAACGGCTCGGCCCACACGTGATCGTTGGCGCAAGCTGGATCGGGCGCGGGCGATTTGCGCGAAAACTCGACCGCATGCAGGATCTTTGCTTCAACCTCGCCGTCGATTTTGTCGAGCTGCTCGGCGGTGGCGCGGCCTTCGGCGAGCAATTTCTTGCGGAAGGTGGCGATGGGGCAACGTGCCCTCCAGGTGTCGAGCTCTTCTTGCGAGCGATAAGTGCCAGTCAGCGGATCGCCCTCGTGATGGCCTACGACGCGATAGGTTTTGGCCTCGATCAAGGTGGGCCCGCCGCCGGATCGGGCCCGCTGGACCGCTTGACGCGTCACTTCCCACACCGCCAACACGTCGTTGCCGTCCACGGCCACTCCAGGAATGCCGTAGGCCGCGGCCTTGGTGGCCACGTCCGTGTTGAGAGTGGCCATCGTCAGCGGAGTGGCGGTCGCGTAATGATTATTCTCGCACACGAACACCACCGGCAGCTTTTGCACTCCGGCGAAGTTCAACGATTCGTGAAATGCCCCGTGGTTGACCGCCCCATCGCCGAAAAAGGCGACGGCAACCTGGTCGGTGGCCCGCGTGCGAGCGCTTAAACCCAAGCCGACCGTGGCCGGCAAGCCGCCTCCGACGAATCCATTGGTGCCGAACAAGCCGACGTCAAGTTTATACAGGTGCATGCTCCCGCCGCGCCCGCCGCAACAACCGCCGGCCTTGCCGTACAATTCGGCCAGGACCTCTTCGGGCGGCACGCCCTTGGCCAACGCGTGGCCGTGGCCGCGATGCGTGCTGGTGATCCAATCATCGCGTCGCAAGTGCGCGCAGACGCCCACGGCCGTTGCCTCTTCACCGAGATACAAGTGAATAAAGCCGGGCATCTCGCCCTTTTTATAGACGTCCTGAGCCGTCAACTCAAAACGGCGAATGAGCATCATCTGCTCATACAACCCGAGCAGCGTGCGGGTTTCGAAGATGGGCTCTCCCGGCGAGCCAGCGGCCGGCCGATCAATCGTCGCGCTCATGCGTATCTCTCAAAAAAGTTTCAACGTGTTGACCACGTCCACTATCACCACCACGCTGATGCCAATAAAAAAGATCCCGCACAGAACGACGCCGATTTGCAGCAGCCAGTGAGGCTGCAATTCCTTGGGCAATAGCGCGCGGTTGGCATAGAGAGCGTGCAAGGCCGAAAAACCCAACGCGACATTGCCCAACACGGCTCCGATTTTCGCGATGTCGAGGGCCGGCAACCGCCACAAAACGAACAGACCCCAAAAGGCGTAAACGCCCAAGATACTGTAATAGACGTACTTCACGTGCGTGCCGCCCATTCGTTTGAGGCGACTGCTGGCCGTCCAAGCAATGTCGGTCCAGCGACGAGCAATCTGATCGCCGACGCTGATTTGGCCTGGGGCCAACACGAGAAAGCCACACAACAAGGTCAACGTCCAGAACAGGCCGCCGTACTGCGGATAGCGCGTTGCGATGCCCTCTGCCGTCATGGCCGCGACCCGATCGCCGGCCACGGTCGCATTGCGAATGAATTCCAGCGACAACATACAGGGCAGCGCCATGCCGATAAATGACGCCATCATCCAGATGGCCGTTTGATCGCGGACGATGTGGCGGATCCAGCCTTTCCAGCGATTGAGGTTCGGTGGATCGATGGGAAAGACTTCGCCGACGTGCGAGAGCGAAATCGGCAGGCCGCCGATGGCGCTGGGAATCGCGCCCACCGCGGCGCCCATGCCCCAGCCCTTGTCGCGCGTGTAATTGGAAAACAGCGTATTGGCCAACCCGCCGGACCCGGCAATCGCGGCAAAGGCCACCAGTGTGAACCAGTCCAACTCCGGCAGCCGGCCGTATTGGCGAAAATAGCCCCACAAACTCTTGTGCTCGACACCCTGATGAATGATCAACTCTTCGAGCGTGCGGCGAAATTCCAAGGGCACGTCTTCAAGCCGTGCATACGTGCGTCGTTCGCCGCTGACGGCGGTGATTGCGAATTCGGTCGGCTGCCATCCGTTGTTTACCGTGCCATGCCCGGAAAGCACGGTGCCCGATTCGGTCCGCGTCTCGAAGTAGAATTCGTCGGAATGTAGCATGCCTTCGGCTTGAACGACTAGGGTGTCGCGTTTTGGCTTCAGATCATCGGACAGAACTTTTGGCTGCGCGACGCCATTGATGCGAAATTCACCGATGATCGGCCCAGTCGGTTCCTTGGTGCCCTTGATCACATACGTGTTGTCTTGTTCGTGTACGGTTAGCGCGAAATGCCGGTCGACCAGGATCGTATCGGCCCGCTGCGGATAATCACCAAAGCGGAAAAAACCGCTGAACACTTCCCAACCCACGCGCGGCGAAACCATGAACAGGGCCATGAAGGTCAAATAGCCCAACACGAGCACGAGCTTCAAGCTCATGATTTTTTCGAGCATGCGATAGACCGTGCCGCCGAAGATCAACGGCACGAAGGCCAGAATGAAAATCGCGAATCCCAAGCCGCGCACCAATTGCGATTCGGTCATCAGATGGCCGGCGATCTGCAGAGAGCTTTCGCCCGGCAGATGGCCCAGGATGGCGGCGGCCAGCGGCACGGCGGCATTCGAAGCGTTGTATGGCCAGATCGAGGAGATATCCAAAATAAGGTATGCGCCGATCCAGAACGCGGGACCCGGCCGGGTGCGCAACCCGCCGACAATGATTGGCTCGCCGCAGTAAACGGTGTAGCGCATCATCATCAGATTGCAAAAAACCTGCAAAATGATGCTGATCGACGCCAGCCATAAGACCGTGCCGCCGTACTGAGCGCTGACCGCCGGTCCAAACAGCCATTCGCCCGAACCGATCGAAGTGCCCGCCAGCACGACCCCCGGCCCGAGCAATCCGACCCAGACTCGCCAGCCCGATGCCGGCGGCGGCGGCAGTTGTCCCACATGCCAGGGCGCAAGCAGGCCGCCGGCGACCGTGGGGCCTGGGGCGGGTTTGGATGACGTGTCGCCGGACATAGATTAAAGACGCCTGTTCAAGGACAGCGTTCAACACCGGCTACCGAAGTGATGCACCGCGCCGAAACTCACCGAAGCATCCGTTTTCGAAATCGTCTTACAATAGTAATGCTCCTGGAGGGCGCCCGCAAGCAATCCAATTTTCACCGTGACAGTGGCTTGTTCGCGCGCGCCCGTGTAGCGCCACCTTGCAACGCACCAGGATTTGTATGATAATTCGGTTCTAGCCTTCTCGCGCCCACCTGAGAGCACGAAACCGCATGGCCAGCCTCCCTGCCAAGGTGCTATTAAGTTCGATTTTGTTAGGCGTGGCCGGTTGTTGCTCGACTGCCTTGGCCCAGCAATTCGATCCGCAATCCCTCCAATTCTTCGAAACGGAAATCAGGCCGCTGCTAATCGAACGCTGTTACAAGTGTCACGGCGATATCGAGAAGCCGAAGGGCGGATTGAAGCTCACCAGTCGCGCGACGCTGTTGGCCGGTGGCGATACCGGCGCGGCTGCCGTGCCGGGCAAGCCGAAAGAAAGCCTGATCGTCGAGGCCGTCGAGTATCGCGATTCGCTGCAAATGCCTCCGGACGCGAAGCTCAACGAGAAGCAAATCGAGCTGATCTCGAAATGGGTGGCCCTGGGCCTCCCCTGGCCGGAAGCGGAGGCGCCGGTCGCGTCTCGCCAGCCCTCGCAGGCTTATCAGTTTACGGACGAACAACGAAATTTCTGGTCGTTCCAGCCGCTGCGCGTGGTGCCGCCGCCGGAAGTAAAAAACACCGCCTGGCTCCGCTCACCGATCGACCGCTACATCTTGTCGCAACTTGAGCAGCGCGGGCTCTCACCGGCTCCTGGGGCCGAGAAACGGGTTTTGATTCGCCGCGCCACCTTTGACCTGACCGGACTGCCACCCGCGCCCGAGGAAATCGACGCATTCTTGGCCGACGATTCGCCGGAGGCTTTCGCCCGGCTTGTGGATCGGCTGCTGGCATCGCCGGCTTATGGCGAACGCTGGGGCCGGCACTGGCTCGACGTGGTGCGCTATGCCGATTGCAAGGATCTGCGCGACATCGGCCAGCCGTACGATATCGTCGAGACGTACCGCTATCGCGACTGGGTCGTGGCGGCCTTCAATCGCGACCTGCCATACAACCAGTTCGTGGTCGACCAGATCGCCGGCGATCTGATTCCCGCCCGAGAGAGAGGCACGGTCAATGCCGACCGGATCGTGGCGACCGGGATGCTGACGATTGGTCCCTGGGGCCCCGGCGATGCCGACACGCAAAAGATGTACACCGATATGGTCGACGACCAGATCAATGTGGTCTCCCGGGCGATGCTGGGGCTGACGGTCGGCTGTGCCCGCTGTCACGATCACAAATTCGACCCGATTCCGACGGCCGATTATTACTCGCTGGCCGGCATTTTCTTCAGCACCCAGATCGCCGTGCCGGCAATTTCAGCGCCCTACAACAAAGTGCCGCTGGTGCCGCAAGCGGTCATCGACAAATTCAACCAGCACGCGGCCCGCACGGCTGAACTCGGCAAACAAATCAAGCAGTTCAGCGACGAACAGTTCGCCGCGCTGGCAAAGGGTTTTGTCGCCGATACGAGCCGCTACTTGCTATCCGCCTGGGATTATCGCCATCGGACACAAGACAAGGCGGCTCAAACGTCGCTGCAATTCGCGCTGGAGCGGCAGTTGCGGGGCGATGCGCTGGTGCAATGGATCGATTACTTGGGACTGAGTTCGGGCGACAGCCGGCTGATGTCCAAAATGGTCCGCGACCAGGGCGCCCCCGGCGTGCACGGTTGGAAGGGAGATGCGTCGGAGCCGATTCTACTGGTCAACACCAACGACCAGCCGGTCAATGTGCCCGGCACGATGCCGCCGCATTCGGTTGCGATTCATCCCTCGCCGGCGGCCGGCGTGGCGGTGGCCTGGCGAAGCCCGATTGCCGGCACGGTACGAATTACCGGCAAAGTTGTGGATGCCCACGCCGCCTGCGGCAACGGCGTCGATTGGACCGTCGAACATCGCACGCCCCGCATGACCACGACCTTGACCAGCGGCTCGATTCCCAACGGCGGCGGGCAGCCGATCAGCGAGGGCACTAGCGCCGATCGCCTCAGTTCGGTCGCGGTCGAAAATGGGGACATGCTGCTTTTAGTGGTGCTGCCAAAGCAAGAATACACTTGCGATCTGACCACTGTCGAATTCGAAATAACCGAACAGGATGGGCAACAACGAGCGTGGAATCTGACGCGCGAGATCGTGCCCGACGTGCTCGATAACGGGCGTGGCAACCCGCATCGCGACAGTTTCGGCAACAGCGAAGTCTGGCATTTTCTCGATCTCGATCCTTCTCACGGCCCCAAGCGGGCCGACAGTGGTCCAAAATCAGCGCTGGCGGCCTGGTTTCGAACGATGACCAAAGTCGACTCTGGAACGGCGGCACGGCCGGATCTCGAGCGAGTGGCCATGGAGATTCAAAAGGCTTTGGAAGAGGCTGCCAAACTGCCGGCGCCGGCCAAAGCCGCCGACGGCAAGGATGCGCCGCCAGCCAATCCCGCGCTGCAGCTTTACCAGGAACTCGTGTCCGACCAGGGCCCGTTTCGCGTGAACAACCGGGATGAAAACCTCTTGCCGGTCGACGTACAAACCAAATTGCAAACCATGTCGGTGGAACTCGACACGCTGAAAAAGACCGTGCCGCCGCCGATTCCCTACGCGATGGCCGCCTCCGACGGCGGAGTGCCGGGCACGAAGTATGCCGGATTCACCGACGCGGCGATCCACATTCGCGGCCGGTACGATCGGCTGGGCGAAGTCGTGCCGCGACGATTCCCCAGAATCCTGGCCGGCGAGAATCAGCCCCCCATCAAGCAGGGCAGCGGCCGGCTGCAACTGGCCGAGTGGATCGCCGCGCCCGACAACCCGCTCACCGCGCGGGTGATGGTCAATCGAATCTGGCAGCATCACTTTGGTGAGGCAATCGTGCGCACCCCGGGCAATTTCGGCAAACTCGGCGAGCGGCCAAGTCATCCCGAATTGCTCGACTATCTCGCCCGCACATTGATCGACTCAGGCTGGTCGATCAAGGCGATGCACCGCGCGATCATGCTCTCGGCGACGTATCAGCAGTCGAGCCACGCCGTGGCCGAGGCCCAAAAAGCCGACCCGGACAATCATCTGTTCGGCCGGATGAGCATCCGCCGGCTCGAAGCCGAAGCGATCCGCGACAGCCTGCTGTTTATTTCCGGCAAATTGGATCGATCGCTCGGCGGCCGGCCGACGCGCGATCTGGCCAGCCCTCGGCGGACGATGTATCTCATGACCGTGCGATCGGACAAAGCGGGGTTCCCCTTCTTGTTCGATACGGCGGATCCGGAAAACATTGTCGACCAGCGGACCATTTCGACCGTCGCACCGCAGGCGCTTTTCTTGCTGAACAACACATTTGCGCTAGCGCAAATTCCGCCCATCGTCGAGCGAATCTTGGCGGACCGGGCCCATTCAGACGGCGAGCGAATCGCGCGGGCTTACGTGCTGCTTTACGGCCGGCCCGCCACGACGGAGGAAATCGAGTTGGGCACGCAATTCCTTGCCGCGGCGCGGCAGCAAGCCGGCGGCGACGTCGAAGGCCGAATGGCTTGGGAAGAATATTGCCAGGCCCTGCTATGCGCCAACGAGTTTATTTATGTCGAATAGAATCGTAAAATGGCGGCCCGACGTCCCGCTAACCTGACCGAAAGGACGAGTTATGCAGCGGCACGAATCGAACACAATCGTTTCGCCAAACGTGATAAGCCGGCTGCGGATGTTGGAGAACTGCACGAACGGTTTTGGCATGCTCGCGCTGGCCAGCCTGTTGGCCGGTGAAACGCGAGCGGCCGAATCGGCCCGCGCGAGGCTCGACGCGCTGAATCCGGCATTTAATCCGCTGGCCGTTAGACCACCGCACCACGCGGCCAAAGCCAAGCGGATCATTTTTCTGTTCATGCCCGGCGGGCCGTCGCACGTCGATTTGTTCGACCCGAAACCGCGGCTGGCGGCGGACAACGGCAAGCCGCTGCCGTTCGAAAAGCCGAAGCTGATGCGCACCAAGACCGGCAACCTGTTGCAGTCTCCGTTCAAGTTCAAAAAGTACGGTCAGGCCGGCGCCGACGTGAGCGAGCTGTTTCCGCACGTGGCCGATTGCATGGACGATATCTGCCTGATCCGCTCGATGGTGGCCGACAACATCAACCACAACGGCGCTTGTCTCCAAATGAACACGGGCGAGCAGGCTTTTTGCCGGCCTAGCATGGGCTCATGGCTGTTGTATGGATTGGGCAGCGAGAATCAGGACCTGCCCGGTTTTGTCGCCATCAGTCCCAACCAGCCCGCGCAAGGCGCGCCGCTCTGGGGCTCGAGTTTTCTGCCGGCTGCCTATCAGGGAACGTATGTTGCGGACGTCGACAATCCGATCGGCAACCTGAAAAACGCCCGTTTCTCGGCGTCGACGCAGCGCGAGCAACTCGATTTGGTCAAACGGCTCAACGAAGTCCATCGCCAGCGGCATCCGGAAGAGACCGAGCTCAGTGCCCGCATCGCTTCGTTCGAGCTGGCCTTTCGCATGCAGGCCGAAGCGCCCGAGGCTTTCGACATCAACGCCGAAAGTGAAGCGACGAAACATCTCTACGGCGTCGACGACCCCGTGACGGAGATCTTCGGCAAGCAGTGCCTGTTCGCCCGGCGGCTGGTGGAGCGAGGGGTGCGGTTCGTGCAATTGTTCCATACGCGAAGCTCCAAGGCCTCGGCCTGCCAACTGTGGGACCAGCATGGCGGATTGCGGCAGGGGCTGATCGACAACGCGGCGGCCACCGATTTGCCCATCGCCGGCCTGCTCAAGGACCTCAAATCGCGCGGTCTGCTCGAGGATACGCTGGTCATTTGGGGCGGCGAGTTCGGTCGCACGCCCACGGCCGAAGGAAGCGACGGCCGGGAACATCATCCGTTCGGGTTCAGCATGTGGCTGGCCGGCGGCGGTATCAAGGGCGGTATGGTGCACGGCGCCACGGATGATTTCGGCTGGCACGCCGTTTTAGACAAAGTGCACGTCCACGACCTGCACGCCACGATCCTGCACCTGATGGGCCTGAATCACGAACGCTTGACGTATCGCTATAGCGGCCGCGATTATCGCCTGACGGATGTCTATGGCGACGTCGTCCAGCAGATTATCGCCTGATTTCAATTCAGGCCAAAACTGCCGCCATCCGGCTTGAGGAAATCGGGGCGGAATTAAAGGGGACGGGAATATATATTCCGTCGAAACAATGACTCCCGTCCCCTTTAATTCACTTTTAATTCACTCTATGGGGGCCGGCACCACGGCGAAGCCTCCACTCGGACCACACGATGAGGATCAGAACGATCAATGGGACAAGATTCACGCCAATTGCGAAAGGCTGCTCTCGCGCTAACATTATTTGCATTTCACTTCCAAATCGTGCCCACCACGTGAATTCTCCGTGACTGAAGATCACGCAAACTCCGCCAGCCGAGACCATTTCCCACGCCAAGAACGGGCTCGTTAGCACGGGAATCTGCAAGG
>JACQFF010000108.1 GCA_016200205.1 Planctomycetia bacterium | reverse complement strand
GTTTCAGATCTTGTGCCTTCCCGGAGGCTTCAGCTACGGCGATGATATTGCCGCGGGGCGAATTCTAGGCAACCAGATCAGGCATTATCTGGCCGATTACATGCAGGAATTCAAGGCAGCCGGAAAACTCATGCTGGGCATTTGCAATGGCTTTCAAATCTTGATCAAGTCGGGCGTCTTGCTGCCGCTGGATCGCGACTCGAGCGCGCCAGCCACGCTGACTTGGAATGAATCGGGCAAGTTCGAAGATCGCTGGGTGCGGCTCCACACCACCGGCTCGAAGTCGGTATTCTTCGCGGGGATCGACGCGATGTACCTGCCCGTGGCTCATGCCGAGGGCAAATTCGTGCCGCGTAACGAACGGATATTCGAAGAGCTGGAGGGGAACGGCCAGTTGGTGCTCCGCTATGGCTGTCGCCCGCCGGCTGGCGGCGGCCCCACCCTCGTGGCCAAAGTCCCCTATCCGGAGAATCCCAACGGTTCGCTAAGCGACGTGGCCGGCGTGTGCGACGCGACGGGACGCGTTTGCGGCTTGATGCCCCATCCCGAACGACACATCGATCCCACGCAACATCCGCGCTGGACCCGTGGGCCGCTTGCGGCGGTGGGAGACGGGCTCGGCGTGTTTCGAAACGCGGTCGGTTATTTCAAGTAGCCCCTCGCGCCATCTACTGGCAGCAGGGAGCCGAGATCACCGGGGCCGATCCGCAGGGATCGCAACATTGGACACTCAATGGACGAGATTGCCGCCCCCAACCAAATAGATAGTAACCGGGGCGCCACGTCTCACCACAATTGTTCGCACAGCCAGCGGCGCTGGCCGTGAGAAGTGCTAAAACCGATAGAATCAGCAGCTTGCGCATGATACTTTCTCCGGGCGGGAAACAAACGTCGCAATCTAGCGCGCGACGGGTAGGATAAACAACCATACCTCACGCCCGACGATGTGCAAACGCAACGCGCTGTTTTTTGTGAACACGCTTTAGGCTTGCAGCCCTTGCGGACCGAGATGCCGCGGATCAAAACCGCGCGGATCGGCATCATTGAAATAAGCCGCCGAAACGATCGCGTCGATCCAATCGGCACTTTTCCAAACCGTGGCCCAGGTCAACCGGGAGAGCCCGCGGCGGGTTTCCCGCTTGCGCTCTGCGCTGGGCACTACGAGAGTTCAAAAAATTCCCGCGCCGAAGCCATCGCGCTTCGCCGTCTGCGCTTGGCCCGTCGCGCGATTGGCGTCACGATGACCGACCCCTTGGCTGTGGGGCTTGTGGGGACTGCGCGGCTGTGTTTCCGCCGGCTGAACTTGCGTCTTCTCGCGCATTGCCGAGGCCTCTTTAAAGCCGACGGCGTCTTCCTGGTCGTAGTCGTCGTACGTCGATTTGTAACCAGGCAGCTTGGACCGGCTCATTTCCAGTTGAAACTCGCGAATCACGCGGTCCTGGATCATTTCGCGGCATCCCGAATTGATCGGGTGGGCAATGTCCGCGTAGAGCTTGGCGCGTCCCTCCTCGTCTTTCACCAGGCGGTCTTCGGACAATCGTCCGCCGCACTGATTGCAATGCGCGGCGCGCAAGTGGTTTTTGCAGCCACACTGTGGACAGTGGGCCGTCAGTTTGCGGCTGGGCATCGCCACAAACGGCCCGTTCGCGCCGTCAATGATCTTCAAGTCGCGAATCACAAAGCTGTTGTCAAACGTGATCGAACAGAAGGCCTGGAGACGTTCGCTGGCCTCTTCCATGAGCTTGATGCGCACCTCGGTGATTTCCACGGCCGTCCTCCTTACCGAAAAAACGCGTTAATTGTTCGAGCTCACGGCGAACACCTGACCCACGCCGCGCGCTTGCAAACATCGGGCGACACGCCGGGCGTGCCGCGCGTGACGACAAATCCCGAAATAGCTCGTCCCGCTGCCGCTCATCTGTGCCGCCAGGCAATCCAGCCTGGCGAATTCCCATTGCAGCCGGCCGATCCATGGCGATAACGACTCGGCTGCTGGTTGAAGCCGGTTATGAATCAAACGCCCGATCCGCCGCATGTCGCCGGCGCGCAAGGCCTCGACAAGCGGAGCCAGCGGCCGTGGCTCGGGGGCCACTCGACAATTGGCATACACTTTGGCCGTCGACAAACCCTCCGGGGGCCGCACCACGACGAAGTGCAGCGAGCCTAAACCAGCCACGGGCTCGATGCGCTCACCGCGACCGCGACAGACGGCAACCCCACCACCAAGGAAAAAGGGCACGTCGCTACCCAGTTCGACGGCCACGTTGGCCAAAGCTTCTCGGCCCCAGCCGAGCTTCCAGACGGCATTGGCGGCCAAAAGAGCCGCCGCCGCATCGCTAGATCCGCCGCCAAGCCCGGCCGCGGCTGGAATCCGCTTGATCAATTCCAGCTTGACGCCGTACTCGACGCCTGAGCGCCGGCGGAGCAATTCGACGGCCCGCGTCGCCAGATTCTCGTGTTCCGGCGGCAGTCGACCGCGGACATCTTGCCTGCCGTGTGCCGCCCAGCGGCAATCCAGGCTAACTTGCCCGCCGGGATCCGCGGTAGCAACAAGGGTATCGTACAAACTGACGCTTACCATGAGGGTTTCAATCTCATGGAAGCCATCATTGCGCTTGGCCAACACCTCGAAGAAGAGATTTAATTTGGCCGGCGCGCGAACAACCGCGCTGGCGGCTAGCCGGTGGACGTTCATGCTAAGCGTTCCCTGCTTGGCTGACCCCCCTGCCCACGACTTGATCTGACAGATTTGCAAGGCAGCCGTACGCACGACCCGGTCCCGAACGAACCGGCTCGGCGCCTGCTAAACCGAATCGAATTGTATCGCGGCGAAATAAACCGTCAATTGAGATATTCGGATTTCCCAAAAGTTTGCCGAGGCTCATTTGCCCCCTATGAATAATAGGAGAAATGCACAATACCGCGAAGCATGGCCGGCCTGATTCACCAGACCCGGGATACGCGTTCCCCTGGATGCTGGCATCCTCATGCTTGCGTGCCGGAGGGCTAATTCTCGCCGGCGGCCAAACTGGCGCAGACGAGTTCTTCGTCGTTGCGGGCAAACACGTGCTGATGGGCGTAGGCCGGATGCGACCAACAAACACCGCCCCGCTGAGGCAATTGCACGCGTGTCGGCTCGATCAGTTTTGCGCGGCTGATCTCTTCGTACCCTCGCGGCGAGAGCTTGGAAATCATTAGCTCACCGCGCTCATTGAACATCCACATCACCGCGCCGTTGCGCACCATGTGAATGGTGCTCCAGCGCGATTTCGGCGTCGGATCGAGACTCTCCCAGACGCGGTCGCCCGTTTTCGCATCGAGACAGCGGAATTCCCCGTAACTGTCGACGCCATACACGTAATCGCCCTCCAGATACGGAGTGCTGATGATCGAGTGCAGGCTGTCGGTATGTTGCTCGTCGCGTCCGCTGCGTCGCCACAGTTGATTGACTCCCAGTTGATCGCTCTTAAGTTCCAGCATCAGCGCGCCGTCGTAAAAGCTGGTGAAGAAAAGTCGATCTTTGTCCCGCACCGGCGTAGCAATGTTGATGACCATCTTGGCCGGCTTAAAGGGGTGCTTCCAAAAGACTTCACCCGATTTGGGATTCAATCCCACCACGTTTTCGCCGGTCCACGAGACGAGCACGCGGCGGCCGGCCTGCTCGATGACGATCGGCGCCGAATACGAGGCGTCGTCGTCGAGCGCTCGCCATCTCTCCTCGCCCGATCGCTTATCGAAGCCGACCAAACAGGCCCCTTCGCCGCCGATCTGCACGATGAGCACATCGTTTTCGACCAAGGGCGAGGCGGCGATGCCCCAGATCGGCATGCGAATCTTGTACTGGTCCAAGCAGTCCTTGCTCCACAGGACTTTGCCCGAGTCGGCCTCCAGACAGAACAGGTGTCCCATCGAGCCGAGCGAATAGGCGCGGCCGTCGTCGAGCGTCACGCTGGCCCTTGGTCCGGCGGTGTAACCGACTTTCGCATACTCGCAATCGTACGCATGGATCCAAAGCGGCTGGCCGGTCTTCCAGTCGAAGGCGTGGACCCGCTCGACTTGCTTGGGCTCGACGACCCGGTCGCTGACAAACACGCGCGACCCGGCCACGGTCGGCCCGCTGTAGCCGCTGCTGATGGGCTGGCGCCAGCGGATCTTGATTTGTTTGTCGGCGAATTTTTCCAGCAAGCCCGTTTCGCGCCAGACGCCGTCGCGGTTCGGTCCACGCCATTGTGGCCAATCGTCAGCCCGGACACATCGGGCGGACAGTGCCAATCCAAGCCCGAACAATAAACAGACCAACCAACAAAAGCTCGCGTGCGTCATGATGCGGACTCTCCAGTGTTCTCAACAGCGAGTGAGCTGATGAAACCGCTCTTTCAGATCGCGCGTTATGGGACCGGGCGCGCCGGAACCGATTTTGCGGCTGTCGACCTTGACCACGGCGATGACCTCCACGGCCGTGCCCGTCAAAAAGCACTCCTCCGCGATATAAACGTCGTGCTTGGTGATCGGCACTTCGCGCACTTCACGACCTGCCTGGCGGGCCAGTTCCATCACCGCCTCGCGCGTGATCCCTTCCAAAACGCCCGCGTCGGTCGGCGGAGTCAGCAGCACGCCGCCACGGACCAGGAAAATGTTATCGGCCGTGCATTCGGCGACCTCGCCCTTGTGGTTGAGCATCAAGGCCTCCATGCAACCGGCCTGCATGCACTCGATCTTGGCCAAAATATTGTTGAGATAATTGAGCGACTTGATCCGCGGATTCAGGGCCGCCGGATGATTGCGCACCGTGCTGGCCGTGATGATCTCCAATCCCTGGCGATAAAGCTGTTCGGGGTAGACCGTGATGTGATCGGTAATGACGATCACCTGCGGATTGGCGGTACGATTTGGATCGAGCCCCAGGCTGCCGGCGCCGCGAGTCACGATCAGGCGAATGTAGCTGTCTTCGAGGCCGTTAATCTCGAGCGTCTCGTTCACCGCGCGGGCCATTTCCGCGCGCGACATGGGGATCTCGAGCAGAATTGCTTTCGCCGAGTTCCAGAGACGATTCAGATGGGCTTCCAGGCGAAACACTTTGCCGCCGTAGCTGCGCAGCCCTTCGAACACCCCGTCGCCGTACAACAAGCCATGATCGTAGACGCTGATTTTGGCATCGTCCTTGTCGAACAGCCTGCCGTTGATCCAAACTTTAAAGGCCATAGTGCGCTTGCGATCTCCAACAGGCGTTTGGGCGGCG
Source organism: Planctomycetia bacterium (assembly GCA_016200205.1). Classification (GTDB taxonomy): domain Bacteria; phylum Planctomycetota; class Planctomycetia; order Pirellulales; family PALSA-1355; genus PALSA-1355. The sequence goes on along the minus strand of JACQFF010000108.1, from coordinate 20,746 downwards.
TACTGAGAAGCCGCAGGGTGCGTCAATCGCGGCACCGACGCACCCTGCAATGTGGCGCAAACTCGCCTTATCGTTACACAACTTCGACCTGGCCCTGGGCAAGGCGGACCGTACGGTCGGCTTGCGCGGCGATGGCGCGGTCGTGTGTAACCATGACTATAGTGAGATCCTGCTGGTCGTTCAAGGTTCGCAGAATCCGCAGGATTTCCTCGCCTGTCCCGCTGTCCAGGTTGCCCGTCGGTTCGTCGGCCAGCAGCACTTCGGGCCCTGCGACCAGCGCTCGAGCGATTGCCGCGCGCTGCATTTCGCCGCCCGAGAGTTCGCGCGGCCTGTGCTTGAGCCGGTGCGACAGGCCCACCATCTCCAAGAGTTGCCTGGCCCGGTCGACATGTTTGCGGCGGTTGCGCAAGTAGCCCCAGGCGCCCTGGGCGATCAAGAGCGGCGAGAGGACATTCTCCAACGCCGTCAGCTCGGGCAGCAGGTGATAGAACTGAAAGATCATGCCAAAATGCTTGTTGCGCAGCAGATCGCGGCCGCGATTGGGAACGTTGTCGATCCGCTTGCCGTGGAAGCAGATCTGGCCGGCATCGGGCGCGTCGAGCGTGCCCAACAGGTGCAGCAGCGTGCTTTTGCCCGAGCCGCTCTGGCCGATGATCGAGAGGAATTCGCCACGGCGAACGTGAAGATCGACGCCGCGTAGCACGGGGATTTCGACGTGTCCCTTGCGATAGCTTTTTCGCAGGCCCACCGCGGCCAGGTGGCCGGGGGCGGCGTCCTCGGACAGCCTTGCCCCATGCGGGCCGAGTTTGCCTTCGCGCTTCGGATCGGCGGTTTTTACGAGTTGGGCATCATTCATAGCGCAGAGCCTCCACGGGATGTAATCGCGCGGCGCGGCGTGCCGGCAGAATGCTGGCCACCACGGCAATCAACATCGCCCCGGCCACAATCCAGACCACCGTGAACGGTTCGACAATGGTGGGAATCTGTTGAAAATAGTAAATCGTCGGGTCGAAAACTTCCTGGCCAGTGAGCCAGGCCAGGCCGTCGGCGATGTTGTTGATGTAGACGACGAACAGCAAACCGATCACCATCCCGGCACCCGATCCGACGATGCCCAGCGACAGTCCGTAGGCGAGAAAGATGCCCATGATGCCGCGGCTGGGCGCGCCCAACGATTTGAGAATGCCGATGTCGCGCGTCTTCTCCACGACAATCATGTAGAAGATGGCCAGAATGCCGAAGCCGGCGACGGCGATAATCATGAACAAGAGCACGTTGAGAATGGCCGTTTCCATTTGCACGGCGGCCAACAACGGCCCCTGTTTGTCGCGCCAGGTCTGAATGCCGTAGATCTCGCCCGGAAACGCCGCCCGCAACTTGTCGCGCACGAGCTTTCCGTTGGCGTCGTCGTGCAGCTTGATTTGAATCGAGGTCACGTTGCCGATGCCGGTCACGGGATCGATCATGCCGCGCATCTGCTGAATTTTTTCGATCGGCACGAACACGAAATTCGAGTCGTACTCGCTCATTTTGCTTTCGTAAAAGTCGACGATGGTGAAATTGTCACTCACGGCCTTGGGAGGCGTGCCGGCGGTGGGCAGCGTAATCTTGACATCGTCGCCCGGCAGCACCAAAAAGCGATCGGCGCCGTCGTGACCCCGAAAGCTGGCCAGCGCGATCCCCATCACGATGCCGGTCCACTGTTCGCGCGACGGATCGAACTCCTCTTCCGGCGCTGCTTCGCCTCGACCGAACGGATTAGCCGTGATCTCGACCGGAGGGGCCGATCGGGCTTGCGCCTCCTTGATTTCCTGCTGATACTTGGCCTGAATCCGCCGCCACTTCCAGCCGGCGACTTCCATCCGTTCGCGCGGCGCCGCATCGGGTCCGGCCTGATGATCGCGGGTGTCGTACCCGTCATCGTGCAGCGAGAAACCGAGCTTCCGCCGGTTCGTCGGGTGCTGCAAATAGCGGCTAAAATCACTGACCTGGCTATGGGTTTTTTCGTCCACCCCAATAAAGCTGATTTGTCGCGTAATCCATTGTCCTTGGACCTTGAAGACGAGCATGGCGGGCACGACGACGGTGGGGGTCATGCCGGCGATATATTCGCCCGCGATTCTGCGGATTTCCGCCATGTGGCGGTCGGCGTCGTGAAAGCCTTCCAAACTGTGGCTTTCGAACACGACATCCGAGAGGATGCCGTGAATGCGGCTCTGCATTTCGTGCGTGAAGCCGGCCATCACGCTGTTGACCACGATCATCGTGGCCACGCCCAGCGTGACGCTGATCACCGAGGCCAACGCAATATACCGCGTCCGCAGATATCGCCAACAGAGCAGCAGCTTGTACATGGCCAATCCTTTGGCTGTGACAGCCGTTCGATGCCTGGCGCCAGCCGTGGCGTCAGCGGCGTGGAGATTCTTCCGATCGCAACAGAGGAAACAAAATGACTTCGCGAATCGTTTGGCTGTTGGTCAAGAGCATCACGAGCCGGTCGATGCCGATGCCCAGTCCGCCGGCCGGCGGCATCCCGTGCCGCAGGGCGCGAATAAAGTCGTGATCCATCTTGGCCATCGAGTTTTCTTCTTTTTGTCCGGCCAGTTGCGTGCGGAACAATTGTTCTTGCAGGTCCGGATCGTTCAGTTCGGTATAAGCGTTGGCGATTTCCATGCCTTGAACGAGTAGCTCGAATCGTTCTGCGACCGCGGGATTGCCAATCTTGCGCTTGGTCAGGGGGCAGATGCTCGCCGGATAGTCCAACACAAACACGGGGCCGGCTAGTTGATCTTCGACCCGCTCTTCGAAGATTTCGCTTTTGATCACATCGGGGTGTATTCCCGCAGTCTCAAACCCGATCTCTTCGGCAAGCTTCTTGATGGCCCGTTCGTCATCGGCGGCGATGCCGGTGTGCTGGGCGAACAGCTCATCGTATGTGTGCCGGGCGAAGGGCGGCGTGAAGTCGATCGTCCGCTCGCCCCAGGGGAGCTGATAGCCCTGCCCAGTCGCGGCGATCGCACGCAGGATCAACTGTTCGGTCAGATCCATCATCGTGCGATAATCGCCATAGGCCTGGTAAACCTCCAGCATGGTGAACTCGGGATTGTGCCGGGGGCTGATTCCTTCGTTGCGAAAGACCCGGCCCAACTCGAAGACGCGCTCCACGCCGCCGACCAGTAGTCGCTTCAAATGCAATTCCAGCGCGATCCGCAGGTTCAGCGGCATGTCGAGCGCATTGTGGTGCGTTTTGAAGGGACGAGCCGCGGCGCCGCCAGGCACCGTATGGAGCGTGGGCCCTTCCACCTCGACGAAGCCCTGCTCGGCCAAGCCGTCGCGGATCGATTGCACGATTTTCGCGCGGCTCAGAAAACGCGGGAGCACGCCTTCGGTGTACGCCAGGTCCAGATAGCGCATCCGCTGCCGCAGCTCGGGATCAGTCAGGCCGTGGTGTTTTTCCGGCGGCGGCTCCAGCGACTTGGTGAGGAAATGGAGCTGTTCGGCAAAGATCGTCAGCTCGCCGGTCTTGGTGCGCTTCAATTCGCCGTCAACGCCGATCAGGTCGCCCAAATCGAAGCATTCGGCCAGGGCCCAATTCTCTTCACCCACCTGGCCGCGACCTACAAAGAGCTGGATCTGGCCGGTCCAATCCCGAATATCAAGGAAGATCAGCTTGCCCTTCTTGCGCTGCAGTACGATCCGGCCCGCCGCGCGAACTTTCGGACCATGCTGCGTCGGCTCGCGCTGGTCGGAGCCGGGCGGAATCGGCTCGACGACGATTTCGGCCTCGCGAGACCGAATGGCGCCGATGGCCGTGTGCCGGTTGAATCGACCACCCCAGGGATCCAGCCCCAACTCCTGGATTTTGCGCAATTTCTCCCGTCGCGACGCCTCGTGCATACCTGTCGAACTGGCTGGTGGTTCACTTTGAGAAGTCATCGCGGGCGGCGTGCCAGCCGGAGAACGAGTGGATGGGGACATAGTCGTCTTGCATTTCACAAGAAGAATCGCAACATTCTAGTGCAACTGAAGTTGTGGTCAATGTCAGCTCCTGGCCGAACAGACCGGGCTTGCAGCCCTTGTAGGTTGTGCAAGTTAGCAACTGGCAAGCTTTTGCGCAGGGAATCTGTCCATGGCCAAAGATATCCGCCGCGATGAGCCCCCCGGGCTCTATTGCGTCGAGCTGCGCACCGAGAATTGGAACCAATTGGTGGACTGGTATCGTGAGGTGTTGGGCTTGCGTGTCTTGGTGCGCGTGATCGACGACGGTTACGCGCTGTTGGAAGCCGGGGAAACCCGGCTGGCTTTACTGGCGCGCGAAAAATGTGGTGAAACCTCGCGGCGAATCAGCCTGGCGTTCGAGGTCAAAGACGTGCGGCAGGTTTGCGCCCGGTTGGAGGCGGTCGGTTCGCCCGTCTCGCATCCGAAGCACGACCAAGAGGGACTGCGCGAGGCCAACACCACCGACCCGGATGGCAACTGGATTCGGCTGTTTTGCTGGCCGCGACATTAAAATCATCTACGGCGACTTTCGGCCTACTCACGCGCTATCGATGCTCAGCCATTATCGTCCGCCGGCATTCATCCGCACATTCCCGGCACACGTGGGCACACTGTTGACAGTGCTCGAAATCCTGCCGTTCGCACTCTTCGGCGCACGCCTCGCAAATCTCCGCGCAAACTCGGCAAACTTCCATGGAAAAACGCGAGCCGCGGCTCATGAAGGCGGCGGCATGTCGGCAAAACTCCGCGCAATCATCGTCAAGATGGATACATGCCTGCATCTCCGCCACATTGGGCTCGCGACGACAAGCCTCCGCGCAGTGTTCGCACTCGGCAGCACAACGATAGCAAACCGCGATACACGATCGAAACTGCTCGTGGGACATGGGCCACCTCCTCGACTCAAAGGCATGTCAAGCTCACCACTCTATGATAACAGCAAGTGCCGTGCCACGAATCGAACACGATCGGGGGGGACCGGTGTCCGGCGAAGGCTGCTTGGATTGACCAAGTCGGCCGGCCACCCTAGAACCGGGCCACGAACGAACAGCTCGCCGGTACCTCCTCTAGGACCCACAGAACCGACATAAAGCCCCTTCCCGAACGAGCTAAGATTTGCATGTGGCAGGCAGCTAATACTATAACGCGTGGCGAGACCAAGCCCAGTTTTGCAGTGGCGGGGTCACCCTGGCCCTCGGCGGCCGACGGACAGCGAAATGCGCGCTGCGGACGTAAATGCCGTACGCCCATATAATTGACCTGATCTTGAATCGAACCATCTGACAAACGGAAAGCCGGCCCAAGCAAGACTCTTGGCGGTCCATGGATTTCAACCACACGCAGCAGCAATCGAGCGACGAACAGTTGCGAGCGCAAGCGCTGAGCCTCAAGCCATCGCGCCCGCCAACGCAAGTGCCCGGTTACGAGCCCCGCAAATTCCTGGGGGCCGGCGCTTACGGCGAAGTGTGGGTGGCGGTCGATCGCAACACGGGCCGGCAAGTGGCCATCAAGTTCTATGCTCACCAAGGCGGACTGGACTGGTCGATCTTGTCGCGCGAGGTCGAAAAACTCGCCTTCCTCTCGGCCGACCGCTATGTGGTGCAGTTGCTCGACGTCGGTTGGGAAGCCGATCCGCCTTATTATGTGATGGAATACGTTGAGCAGGGGTCGCTCGAAGAGCGTTTGAAGCGAGAAGGCCAACTAGGCGCTCGCGAAGCCGTGGTTTTGTTTCGCGACGTGGCCGTGGGCCTGTTGCATGCGCACGGCAAAGGCGTATTGCATTGCGATCTCAAGCCGGCCAACGTGCTGTTGGATCAGGATAGCCGGCCGCGGTTGGCCGATCTTGGTCAGTCGCGACTTTCGCACGAACAAACGCCACCTCTAGGCACGCTGTTGTACATGGCCCCCGAGCAGGCCGATCTGCAAGCCGTCCCCGACGTGCGGTGGGACGTGTACGCGCTGGGCGCGCTGCTCTACTCGATGCTCACCGGCACGCCGCCCTATCGCAGCGAGGCGGCCATTACCGAATTCGAGACGGCCACGGATCTGGAGGAGCGGCTCTCTCGCTATCGGCAACTCATCAAGCAATCTCCGTTACCGACGAAGCATCGGCAGGTGCCCGGCGTGGATCGCGAGCTGGCCGACATTGTCGACGGCTGTTTGGCTCCCGACCGCGAGCGGCGTTACGCCAACGTTCAAGAGGTTCTCGACGCGCTCAACGCGCGTGAACGGCGGCGAGCCCGACGGCCGCTGGTGCTCACGGGATTTGTCGGTCCGGCCCTTTTATTGGGCATCGTGTTGGTTTTCGCCTGGAATTTGTTCGAGACCGTGCTGGGCGAATCGGACGAAGCATTGCAAAGGCGGGCGTTGGAAAGCAACCGGTTTGCCGCGCAGTACGTCGCCAAGACGGTCACCAACAAGTTGGAACTTTTCTACCGGGCTGTCGAGGAAATGGCGGGCAGTTCGCGATTTCAAACTTTACTGGAAAAGACCTTGGACGACCCCGCCCTGGCGGACCTGCGGCGGCAGCTCAACGATCCGCGCCTGAACGACTCGACGCGCGAGCAATTGCGAAAAGAGTTGGTTGCGCATCCGGCCCGGCTGGCGTTGCAGCAGCGATTGCAAGACCTGCTGCAAGACGACAGCGAACCGGAGGACGTCGCCAGTTGGTTTATCACCGATCCCGAGGGGTTGCAATTGGCGCGCGCACCGGAGCATGCCACGGTGGGCGACAACTTCAGTTGGCGAACCTACTTTCATGGTGGCGATGAAGACTATCCCCAGGATTGGCGCGCCAAGCCGAATGAGCACATCACGAAGACCAACTTGTCCGCGGTCTTCTACAGCCAGCTCAACAATCGCTGGACGGTAACGATTTCCACGCCGGTCGAAACAGAGGGCGATGATGGTCGAGAAGGCAGATTCCTGGGCGTGGTCGGCCTGGCGGTCGACGTGCACCAATTCGTCGAGATCAAAGAGGGGCACCCGTTCGCGGTCTTGATCGATTGGCGCCCGGGCCCCAATAAGGGCCTTGTGCTGCAGCATCCGTTGTTCGACAAATTGCTGAACGATCATCAAAAGATTCCCGAGCGATTCCAATCCTATAAGTTGAAAAAGGGCGAGTTGCCGGAGACCCAGGCCAAGGAGGAGAATTACATCGATCCCCTTGCCAAGGACCCACAAGGGAAGGATTACAATAAGCATTGGCTGGCCAAGTCGGCTCCCGTGAGCATTCGCGAGGGCAATACCGGCTGGATGGTGATCGTGCAAGAATCGTATCAGGGCGCGATCGGCGGCACGCTCGCGCGGCTCAAACGCAGCTTGTTCTCCAGCGGGTTGCTGGCCGCCGCGCTGATCGCGGTTATGTCGACCGTTTTGTGGGCGCTGGTCATCCGCGCGCTGGGCGAGCCGACGCGGATCGTTGCCAAGAGGACACCAGTAGCCGAGGAGCCGTAGCCGTGACGCTCCGTTTGACGCTCGCGCCGCCACGCACCACCGGCGCGCGATTCGTGGCAAGGAGCCGTTCGTGGCCGATTTGATTGCCCAAGGAGCCGATGCTCAGCACCGCTGGCGGCGCACCTTGATTGTCGGCCGGCCGGTCGTGCTGGGACGCGCGCCCAATTGTTGGCCGACGTCCTGGGACGATCGCGTTTCACGGCAGCACGCCGAACTTTCCTGGAATGGCCAACGGTTGCTGGTCCGCCAATTGCCCGGCGCTCGCAACCCCATCTTCGTCAAAGGGCGCCCCGTCGCCAACTTCGAAGTTGCGCCGGGCGAACACTTCGTCATTGGCGAAACTACGTTCACGCTCACCGACGAACGCGTGAACGTCTCGCTCGACGTACCCGTTCCGGTGCAGCAGCAAACGTTCAGTTCGCAGTACCTGCAAAACATACAGTTCCGTCACACGGGCGCGCATATCGACGTCCTGGGGCGGTTGCCCGAGGTGATCTCGGGCGCCAGCAGCGACTCGGAACTTTCGGTGCGGCTCGTGAACCTGCTCCTGACCGGGTTGCCGCGTGCCGGCGCCGCGGCCCTGGTGTCCGTGAAGAATCCGGAAGAAAAACGGCCCACCATCGAAGTTCTGCATTGGGATCGCCGGCTAATGATGGTCGGCGAGTTCCAGCCCAGCGAGCGATTGATCCTTGACTCGATTCGCCGCCGCGAAAGCGTGCTGCACGTTTGGAACGCCGCCGACGCGGCCAACTCGTCGGCCTTCACCGTCAGCCAGGGCGTCGACTGGGCCTTTTGCACGCCGGTGGGCGGCAAAGCCTGCCAGGGCTGGGGCATCTATGTCGCCGGCCGCTTCAGCGACGACCGCGCCGCGATTGCCGAGGTGTCCGATCCCAACGATTTGCGCGACGATTTGAAATTCACCGAGTTGACCGCCACCACGCTCAGCGCACTGCGTGACGTGCGGATGCTCGAACGCCAACGGGCCGGCTTGAGCCAATTCTTTTCTCCCGTGGTGCTCGAAGCCTTGCAGGGCGTCGATCCCGAGATGGTCTTGGCCCCGCGCGAAACGGAAGTCTCCGTATTGTTTTGCGATTTGCGGGGCTTTTCACGACACTCGGAACAATCGGCCGAAGATCTGCTCGGGCTGCTCAATCGCGTCAGCCAGGCCCTGGGCGTGACCACGCATCAGATACGCGAGCAAGGGGGCGTGCTCGGCGATTTTCACGGTGACGCCGCGATGGGATTTTGGGGTTGGCCGCTGCCTCAGCCCGACGCGGCCGTGCGCGCGTGCTTGGCCGCGCTCGCCATTCGCGCCCAATTTGCCGAAACCGCCCAACGCGAGGACGATCCGCTGACCGATTTTCGCGTCGGCATCGGCATTGCCACCGGCCGGGCCGTGGCGGGCAAGATCGGCACTGTCGACCAGGTCAAAGTGACGGTTTTCGGCCCCGTGGTGAATCTTGCCTCGCGCCTGGAGGGCATGACCAAAATCCTGCACGCCCCGATTCTGATCGACGAGCGCACGGCAATCGTGGTGCGCAACCAGCTTTCGCCGAAATCGGCCCGCTTGCGACGGGTCGCGGTGGTGAAGCCCTATGGTCTCGACCGTCGCGTGGAAGTCACCGAGCTGCTGCCGCCGGTTTCCGAATACCCTGGCTTGACCGACCAGAACATCGCCGATTATGAGACGGCTCTCGACGACCTGCTCACAGGGCGTTGGTCGCAGGCCTTCGAGCGATTGCATCGCGTGCCGGCCGAAGATCGCGTGAAAGATTTTCTCACCATATTCATCGCCCAGCACAACCGCACGCCGCCGGAAAACTGGAATGGTGTCATACCGCTGACAATGAAGTAGGGTAATTGCATTTCTTGTCGCGCGCTCGCCTACTGGACCAAAAGCAACCCACGGATGGAGGATGCCGAAGCTGCTACTATTGCCGCACCGTGCCGTGGACGGCACACTCCCCTGCTCGACGGCGCTTCGGCCGTGAACTTGTGCGGAGGTGGCTTGCTGGTAAGAGCCTATCCGCTCGGACAAGGGGACAGTCCCATTTTGCTCCCCGACCATCCTGCGGATGGTGCCCGCCGCAAAATCGGGACAGTCCCCGACAGCTCTCGGATAGGCTCTAAGTCTTTTGGGGTATGGATCGAGATTAGCCAGGATGGACGACCCTCGCCACGATTGATGGGAGTCCTCTGTGCCTTTGGGCGCGTTTTCGAGGCGACTGCATTGACGCGCCGAAAATCTAGGTCACTTGGAGAAACTCGTGTTGTCGCGACATGCTGAGGCTCCGTAGTTTTGCGCCGCGCGGCACGTTAAGTGCTCGCTTTCTCTCGAATGCGTCGCTGGTTCCAAAACACAGTTCCATTTGGTGGGGATCGACACATGAGACGCCTACATCTGACAGGACTGGGAATTGCTGCTATTGCCGCGTTCGGATGGTTCATTGCGGGTGCCCACGCACAGGAAGGTAATCGGCCGGTCAAGGAGGCGGCAGAACAGAAGAAAGAGGCAATTAACGAGCGAAACAATGAACAGATCCCGACCACGGAGGCCAAACAAAAGCGAGATTCATCTCCGAGTCAAACCGACAAGCGCGGCAGCGGGCGGGCGGGCTCGACGTCGCCTGAACAACGCAGCGCGCTCAAACCGTTTCGGCAACTGCAGCAGCCCGAGGCTGGTTCGCCTCCCAGCGCCGCACAAGCCAATCGCGCTGATCGACAAGGCCAGAGGCCGATGAGTTCGCTTCAAAATCGTCAGGGCCAGCAGCCCAATGTCGGCAAACTTGGAATCAGATGGAAAGATCATCCAGACCGCTTGGCGATAGGAAACCTGACGCCCAACAGCGCGAGCGCTCAAATCGGTTTGCGGCCCGGGGACGAGATCGTGTCGATCGGCGGCCAAAACGTCGTCAATGAACAGCAGTTCAATACCGCGATGCAGCGAGAAATGTCACGCCTGGGGAATAATCGCACTGCGCGCATTCCGTTTGTCATTCGCCGCAACGGTGAGCTCCAAACGCTCTATTGGATATCCGATGCCCTGGCAATCGCCGGCTACGGCCTCTTCGCTCGTGGCTATCGCGCCGGGTCATATGCGCCTGACGGCCAATACATCGCCGGCTATCGCGGCTACGTGAACCGGTCATCTGCTTTCCTGGGCGTCGACTTGGATCAACGTAATCAAAATGCGGCGGCGGTTTCTCGGGTTATTCCGGGCAGTCCAGCGGAGCAGGCGGGGTTAAGCGAGGGTGACGAAATTTGGAGCGTAAATGATCGGCGGATCAATTCACCTCAAGAGCTCAGCTTCGTGATCGGTCAACTGCAGCCGGGCCAAACCGTCAGCCTTCTCGTCGGCCGGCCAACCAATGTGCAGGTCGTACTTGGCCAGCGCCCGGGATCAGCGGACATTCGACCCGCCGTCCCAAGCCAGGCGCCAATTCCTCCCCAGCTTCAGGGACTCGCTCCGCCCGCCCGCCAACGCGGAGGCCCAGTACCAGCTCCCGCGCAACCCGCTCCCAGTGACGCAGCGCCGGAGCTACAAAATAGCGACACTCCGTAGCCCAGTGCTTAGCTGCGGCAAATGCGAAGTCCCGTCGTTCTCGGCGGGGCTTTCGCATTTTGTGCGCTATTAAGCTTCACGGCCAGGCAGGGGCCGGTACCTAAAGCGCGGCGAAGCACCTGGAGCCAAACAGCGTTTACAATAGCTATTCGGGTCACTGTCAAATCAAGGTTTAGGCGGGCAAACAATTCCGCGATTCGCCGGATCTTTCGATGACAACAATGACCGGATGGCTAAAAGAGCCGCATTTGCACCGCCGAAAATCCCGCTTGCTGACGCTTGTGCGGACAATCCAGCGGAAACGCATTATGGCCGGCAGCGCGGAGGCACTCGACAAAGCTCGCCGGGCCGTGCGTGCAAAAAACTACCTTGGGCGATACGCGCTCGACGGCCTCCAGCAGCTCGTCGTAGTCGGCGTGATCCGATAACGCGATGGCATGATCCACGCCCAGGCGATTGCGAGTCCCCTCGTGCGTGGCCCAGCCGGTGACCGCGAAGGTGGTCGTTTTACGCAAGCCCGGGAGTTGGCCAGATCGATGCATGCGCGGCGGCACAACCACCGCGTGGCCGGGCAGCGGGTGGCCGGGATAGAGATGGCAATCGCCCAAATCGACGCCACAGGCGCGATAGACCTGGCTGATCTCAAAAACTTTGGGATGCTGCAAGACGGGGAACCCCGCGGACGTCAGCAATCGCGTGATCTCCTGGCTTTTGCCGAGTACGTAAGCTTCGATGACCGGCGTCACGCCCCGCTCGATTGCTTGCCGCACCAGCGTGAAGAGCTGATCGAGGGCCGTTTGTCGCGGCGGATGACGATAGAACGGGTTGCCGTAAGTGCTTTCGATGACCAGCACGTCGGCGTGTGGCAATTCGGCCCGCTCGGCAGTGGCCGATTCCCCCAGCTTGAAATCGCCCGTGTATAGCAGCGACTGCTCGCCGTCTTCGGCCAACAACATTGCCGAACCGAGGCAATGGCCGGCCGGAAAGGTGGTCAATCGCAAGCCGCCCCATTCCACCGGCGCGCGATAGAGCAGGTCGCGCGTCGGCCGAGGGCCGTAGCGAAAGCGATATAACTCGGCCGTAGCGGGCGTGCACAACGCATATTCGTGCCGCGCCATGTGGTCGGCGTGCGCATGCGACACGAACGCGCGCGGCTGACGCCGGCGAAAATCGATCGCCAGATCGGCCTTGGTCAGTTTCAGTCCGCGATCGAAGTGAAACACGCAATGTCCCGAGGTCGTGATTGGTCAATGCAAGATGCGGCTTGGACTTCGTATACCTCTCCCCCGGGGAGAGGGCAGGGTGAGGGTCTTTGGCTTCTCCGGATTCGCCCTCACCCCGACCCTCTGCCAACGGGAGAGGGAGACGTTTTAAAATGGCCGCCTACCGGCCGGACACGGTCGCCAGTTTGCCGGCCAAGTTCAGACCCGCGGCCTTCCAAACCCGATCAAGTGCCACGCCGGCTTGCTTCACAATCTTATCCCGGCCGAGCGCTGCGAACTGACTTTTGTCGGGCGCTGGCGTGACCGGACCATCGTAGTGCAGCTCGGCCAGCGTCGACAGCAGGGCCGCCGCATCCAGCGCTCCTCCTTCGCTCGGCAAGCGGCGCGACTCGAGTTGTGCACTTTCCGCGGTCGCGTCGGCGTCGCAATCGGCCAGCGAGACCGTCACAATTTTATCCCCCTGCACGGCGCGCAACTGATCGAGCGTGCCGCCGCCCAAGTGCCAGTGCCAGGAGTCGAAGGCCAAGCCGACGTTGGTGGCGCCGATGGTGCGCAGCAACAAAATTGCCGCATCGGCCACTTGAATGAATTGAAAAGTGCGTCCGGCGCGGCAGCAAAGTGGCGAGAGAAAACCAATGCCCAGGCGGATCCTATAAGGGGCCAGCACGTCGGCCATTTCGGCGAAGCGGCGGCGATGGAATTCGAAATTCTCGTGATAGGGCCGCCAGTCGTTGGCCGGCTCGATCGTGGCGGTCGCGCGGGTGCAACCCATCTGTTGGGCGAGCTCCGCGAGTTCGGGTAGCTTTTGCAGATCGGTCTTATAGTCGGGTGAGTCGTCTTCCCAACGGACCGGCACGCGAAAACTGCCGATCTTCAGCCGCGCGCTGATGATTAATCGCGACGCGCGGGGCATTCCCTGTGCTTTTACTTGCTCGGCGAAGTCGACCAGATCGAGATCGAGCCCCTTGAAGCCGTGCGACAACGCCAACTCGATAACTTCACTCTCCCGTCCCGAAATCCCCAAAGCCTCTGGACTAAGATTTTTGAACATCGCTCCCCTTCTGCCTGATTCTCTATACCTTGGAAACGCGTGCGCTAAACCGTAATCCGTTTAGCGACTCCAACATTATGGCAAGTTTCCTGCGTTCGTTGAAGGGACGGCAAGGAGAAGTTTTCCGCAAATGACAACCCTATCCGCACTGGGCAAAGCTATATTACGGTATTCGAGCAACAGAGTTTTACCCGCCAACACTCAATTCGAAACATCGGACCAAATCGTGGATTTTCTGCAAGCCATCATTCTGGGAATCGTGCAAGGGTTGACCGAGTTTCTGCCTATCAGCAGCTCGGCCCACCTGCGGATCGTGCCTGCACTGTTCGGCTGGGACGATCCGGGCGCGGCATTTACGGCCGTGATCCAATGTGGCACGCTGGCGGCGGTGCTGGCTTATTTTCGCGAAGACATTGTCCGCATCAGTCGGGCTTGGACGCTGGGCATCGTTCGTTCTCAGCCGGAAAACGACCTGGACGCCCGAATGGGTTGGATGATGATCGCCGGCACCGTGCCGATCGTCGTCTGCGGGCTGGTGTTCAAGGACCAAATCGAAACGACACTGCGTTCACTGTACGTGGTGGCCGGGGCGATGATTGGCCTGGCCATGCTGTTGGCTCTGGCCGAAATGCGGGTCAAGTGGCGGGCGCGGCGGGGCGTTGTGCAGAAACAACTCACCGAAATCACCTGGCTCGACGCCCTGATAACTGGGCTGGCCCAGGCCCTCGCGCTGGTGCCCGGCTCGTCGCGCTCCGGCGTCACGATCACCGCCGGACTATTTCAAAACATGTCGCGCGAAACGGCCGCCCGCTTCTCCTTTCTGCTCTCTCTGCCCTCGGTGTTCGCCGCCGGCATGTACCAGCTTTATAAGCAGCGCGAGTCGCTACTCAGTACGCAGGAGGACATCGTGGCGCTCGGTCTGTGCACCGTCGTTTCGGGCATTGTGGGCTACGCCTCGATCGCGTTTCTTTTGAGCTATCTGAAATCGCACAGCACCTACGTGTTCGTCGCCTATCGGCTCGTCGGCGGCGGGCTGATTCTGTTCTGGCTTTCTCGCGGCGCTCTGCAACCGTAATGTGGGTCGGGCTCTTCAGCAATGGTCTTGGGTCCATCGGCTGCGAGTGGACCAAATCGATCGGCAAGGACGCCTCGAACCGGACCTCGAGCCACCTGCACGATTGCTCGGAGTGCGGAATCGTCCGCGCCGCTTAAATAGCAATCCTAACCTCGACGGCGCGCCTTGGTCAGTTCGCGGAGCACTTGGGCCCGGTCCGTCGAGCGATCTTGGCTGAAAATCTCGGCGCCGTGCGGCAGATTGTTTTCGAGGCGGTAGCTGGCGTCTGGCTGAGGCGCCTCGTCGACCAAGGTGAACGTGAACCTGCCATATACCGCTCCGTCCATGATGCGCGCCAACTCCATCTTACGAATCACCTTCGTCTTAAGCTCGACCTCAATTCGCGCGGAGTTGAATGGCAACGCCTGGCGACCTTCCTTGGCCGTGGCGCGAATCACCACCATGCGCGCATCGTCGGCCCCGCGGCTCTTTTCCATTTGCAAATCAAATTGGTTCAGAAACCGATTGATCAGCCGCCGCACGTCGAGGCCCAGATAGGCGCGCGTGCGGGCAAACATTGGTGGCACTTCGTCATCGTCGAAACGCAGCCCCTGATTGAGGCCGCAGACGACCCAGACCCTACGCTGCTCGTCCTGTCCCCAGGTGAAGTCCTTACCGTCTTGGGTCGTGATCACGCGAAAGCGATCGCCGCGCGTCCAGAGCAGCGTCTCGGTGTCGACTCGCAGGAACGGATTCCCGCGCAACCACGCCTTGGGTACGTCGCTTTCAATCCGGTAGCAGCGGTCAACATTCTTGGAAGCCGCGGATTGCGCGGCACTGACCACAGCATAGGCGCTGGCTGGCTCGGGCGACAAGGCGACGTATGAACACAGTCCGACGGTCGCGACGAGGCATGCGGCAGCCGCCAGCTTCCACCGAACGCCCCGTCGAGACGTCTGTTTTGACTTAGCAACCATCTCGAATAAGTCGGGGACTGTCTCAGTTTTGCGCAGTGTTCGCAGCAAAATGGAACTGTCCCCTTGTCCGAAGCCGTTTTGAGATAGTTTCTTAATGCCCTCCTTTCCCAGCGAGGCATCGACCCGCGCTTCTTCGGTCAATCGTTGCACGATTGCCGCGAGATTCGCTGCGACGTCGACACTGCGGCCGTCACCCTCCAAATGGGCCCGCACCAATGGTTCGACCTGGTCTTCGGCAATCGGCGGTTTGAAATTCATGGCGCGACACCTCCGGAAAAGCGCGCGTTGAGGAATGTCGCCATTGCCTTACGCGCCCGAAACAGGATGACTCGCACATTATCTGGTTGGACGGTGAGCATTTCGGCGATTTCGTCCGAGCGATATCCGAGACTTGACAGTTCGAGCGCCGAGCGGTGCCGCATCGGGAGCGTTTGCAGCCCGTCGGCGATTGCTGAGCGGAGTTCTTCGGCCATTGCCATAACCGGCGGCGCCGAGGCGGCCACGTCTTCAACTTCCCAAGCGCCGCCGTCAGGCGATCGCCCATGTTGATCAAGACTGAGCATCTTTCGATTGCGCGTGCGGCAATTGATGCACGCGTTGGTGATCGCGCGAAACAGCAGTTTGCGGCCGTCCCGCGGCAGATCGTAGCGCGCAGCGTGACCCAGCAGGCGGCACACGCAGTCTTGCACAATGTCCTCGCCATGCGCGCGGTCGCCCACCAACGAAGACGCATAAGCGATAGCGCCCGGCAGAACCAACGTAATCCACGTTTTCAAACCGAAGCCCCCGAATCGGGAGACCATCTTCCCAATCGCGAAAACGCTCCGAGTTGGCGGCAATTGGCCGCCGGCTGCGGTGCGCTCCCATGCATATAACACCGCCGCCCGGACAGCGTTTCACGGCAATCGCGTCGAAATTCCCGAGCCCGGGCGTTTTTTCCTTGAATCCACGAATATTTCCTGTAACGAACGCCCGCGGCTGGGGTTGACTGAGGTAACTGCCTCGGCGACGCGACCGAATCAAACGCGGTCGGCAGGCGTCATTCGAGGGGTCGGCATCGTGGACAACCGGGAGCGATCCGAGGGCGCTCGGGCCGTCGGTCGTTTTGGGCAGATTGCTACGCCAAGAAGGAGACGCTAATGATTATCCAACGCCTTGTTGTATTGATCCTGGTAGCGATCGCTGCGCAAGCGGCACAGGCCAGCGGCATCAACGGCTACGCCGCCATGGGGGCCAGCGAGACCGCCGGAACCTCGTACACCGGCAGCTGGGTTCCCTACCTCGCAAACCAACGCGGCGCAAATTTCGGCGGTGCTGGCCAGCCGTACAACGTAGCCGTCGGCGGGGCCACCAGCGCCACGCTGCTCACCGAGGGACAACACACCGAGGTTGCCAGTCTTGTCCAAAGCGGCAATGTCGACTTGTCCTTTCTCAGCATCGGCGGCAATGATTTCTCGGCAGTCGGGGGACAGATTGCCGGTGGGTCACTCAGCGGACCGGCTCTAACGGCATGGGCTCAGGGCGTCGTCACCAATATTGATACGGCCATGGATACCGTCCTTTCCGCCCATCCTATCGGCATGATTGTTGCTGGCATGCCCGACATCCCGCTCACGCCCGCGGGTCGCGTCGGCTTCGACACCCCCACCAAACTCCAGCGCGGCGAGGCTGCAGTCGATCTGTTCGATTCGCTCTTGCTTCCCGAAGTTCTGGCGCGCGGGCTGGTGTTCGTCGATTTCTCCAAAGCCTTGCGCGATCTGAACGCCGCGCCCTTGGTCGTCGGTGGCGTTACGATCGACATGGTCAACGCCAGCACCGACCCGACGCATTTCTTTCAGGACGGGAAGCACCCGGCGGCGGTGGGCAATGGCTTGGTCGCCAACTTATTCCTGAAGGCTCTCAACATCGGATACGGAACTAACTTCGCTCTCTTGACCGATTTGGAAATTCTCACCACCGCCGGTCTCGCTGGAAGCTATACCGGCGAAACCTCGAATCTGCCCTACGCGAATTACATCACGGCCGTGCCCGAGCCCTCGACGATCGCCCTGATAATGGCGGCATTCTTGACCGGTAGCCTGTTTTGGCGACGGTCGTCGAAGACTTCGACTTGGCCAGGCGGTTGAACAAGGGCCGGGCAAGCGGCGGGGCGAATCATGCAAGGGTTTCGACGCGGCTCCTTGAAGATCAATTGACGGGCCGGCCTATCTGCTATAATTACGTGGCTACAAACATTTTGGCTACTCATCGGGGGCGAACTGGGTTCGACCGGATAGCATGAAGTGTGGGTGGCGTGCCGTGGTTGGTCAGTGGGCCACGTAAAAAGCTGACCAATATCTTCAATTGCCGAAGATAGCTTTGCTTTGGCTGCCTAGAGATAGGCAACCCGAGTTGCGGGCTTTTGTCGGAGAGGCCCAAAAACTCGTCACCAATTCCGAATCGCCTCGGGTCACTGCTGGGCACGCCCGAGGTTAAAAATGTTCCCGGCTGGCTCGCTTGACACCCCGTCGGTTGGGGGCCGGTGAGCAAGACGCGTAAATGATCCGACTACGCACGTAGAAGCCCCCATGGAAATATCGCGGGACGCGGGTTCGATTCCCGCCGCCTCCATTCGTCGGGGGATTGGTGACAACCGTTGCCATCCCCCGCCATCGTTTTCCTCGAAGCGTCAAAACCCCGGTCACTGCCGGGGTTTTGCATTTTGCGCGCCGGCGAGTTCTTGTGCAAAGCGTTGCCATTCTCGGCCGCTTCGGGACAAGTTCCGCCGCAATGAGTGCTGACTATTTGCTGACCAGCGTTTCCGGGAAGCGGAAGCCTCTCAATTGCGGTCACTTGGTCGGTGAGGTCTGCTTTGAAGTATCGCATCGTCATCCGGATGTCCGAATGGCGAGCCTGCTTCATCACCTGGACCATGTTGGCGCCCTGGCGGAGCATTTCGGTTATGTGGCTTGCGCGGCCGGCCGCATGGAAGTCGGCAATTCCGGCCTTGGTCTCATAGGCGATGTCGATTCGCTCAAGGTCTTTTTTCACCATTAGCCACGCCTTCTTCCTCGCAAACCGAGGAAAGAGGGGCTCATCTGGACCGAGTTCAGAAAGCCACGGGCGAAGGACAGAGACTAGCTCTGGGTGAAGCGGTATCGTGTCCTGGCGACGCCTCTTCGAGCACGCTGCTTCGATTGTGACAGTTGGCTGCTTGGATTTTAGGTCGAAGTTTCCTGCCGTAAGGCTTCCCATCTCCTTTTGCCTTAGCCCCGTCATGTACGAGACGAAGTAGGCGCGAGACCTTAGCCTGCCATCGTAGCCCTGGACGATGGCACTACTCGCCCAGGCAGACTCGACTAGCTTTGCAACCTCTGAAGGCGTAAGCGATCGCCTCTTATGGCGAACATCGACTTCGGTGTTGAGGCGGCCAAGGCTTGAGATGGGGTTCACGGCGAGCCGGTTAGTTCTTACAAGCCAGCGGCAGAACTCATCAAATGCCTGGAGGTAGTGGTTGTAGGTGCGGTTTCCCAGGTCCTCTTTGCGGCGGTGCTCCTGCAAGAAGCCCTCAATTGCGTCGCAATTGATCTGGCCAATCGACGCAAGCCCGGCACCTTCGACAATCCTGCGGATCCGGGTCATCGTGAGGCGCACGTGCTTTTTGGTTGAGTCGCCTCCCCCAATGCTCTCCTCGAAGTCCTGCAAATGATCGTCGATTGGGCGTTTTCTGTGCTCCGCCAGCTTCTCCATCGCGGGGTCGACCAGTCCATCTCTTAACCGTCTTGCTCGCTCCTCTAGGTCGGCGGCCTTTCGTTCCGTCGCTTCGAGGCTCGTGTAGCCTTTGGACCTGCGGCGCCTTGCGTTCTCGTCGAAGTACTCGATCCAGTAGGGCTCACGGCGGAGCTGGCTTGCGGTAAGGTGCTTGGAATTCCGTTTAAAGATTGACGCCATTGCTTCTTCCTTTCGACCTCGCTCATCCTGTGTTCCGAAGATTCCGCTTCGCTTCTCGTTCCCAGCGCTCGCGAGACGGGCATCCGGCCAAAAGCCACGCCTCAATCTCATCGCGTCGCCAGCGAGTCGTCCCGGCCAAGCCTACGGCACGTGGGATCATCTGTGAGCTATTCCACCGGTGGATGGTCCGTTTCGAGACGCCCAATAGCTTCGCTACTAATTCTACACTGAGTAGCGCGGGCCACGAATTTTCTGGTTGGGGCACTGTGTCTTGCATGTGGTCTGGTTCCTTTGCAGAAGAATCGGACGCGGCTGGCACTTCCAGACGCGAACCGCAGTTGAGGTCACTTGCCAAGCTGCTTACCCATTTGCGGGATGGCTATCCCGGACTTGGCGGCTGAGCGTCCTTGCCGGTGGTGCGAGTTTCTTCGACGATTCCCATGCCCGTTACACCGGGCATCACGTTGGGCGTGGATTGAATGCGGCTGAATTTGCGGTTCAAGTCCCGTCACGCCGTCAAGGAGGTAGTGGCCGCGGCCGGCGAGCGGAATCAACGGTTCTTCGATCATGTGGCTGTGAAGGCTGAGCGCCCGGCCAAGTTGAGCCGGAGCGGACTTCCTCGCGTTTTTCAGCGCGTGGATTGCCCGCAAATCACGTGTAGCGAATGTGTGGTTTGTCATCTAATGGCCTTCGGGTTTGGGGATCATCGCTAGGGCAAACCGCTTCGAGCGGCGATACGCCAGGTGGCCCTCTCTGCGACACAAGAAACTATAACCATGGCAGCATGGTCCTAGGGCACAAGCGGTTATCACAAAAGGGGTTAGGAAAAGTCCAGGTTCTTTCCATGCCGGTCCGCCCGATCGCCAGGGCAAGCCTCGCGCTCCACAGCTCTTCGATCATCCGGTGCGGTGGATGATGATACGAGCTGGTCGCACTCATACTGGATAAGTGGGTGTGTCGACGCCGCGGGACGTGGTTACTTGCGGGGCTGCCGAAGAGAGAAAGCGATCGTCTGGGAAATCGCTTCCGTGTCGTATCTTGCGGCAGCCTGAAACCTGATCAAGGGAACCGACGCCGCAGAGAGCGTTTCGTTCAAGAAACTGTCACGATGTTTTCGCCGTGGCAGTGAATGCGAGCGGTCATCAAGCTCGATAGCCAGGAGGATGTCGGTTGACCGCCAATCGCAGAGAACGAAGTCCAAGTGTTGCCTCGCGATCATGTGACCGAAGCCCGCTTCCCAGGCCTCCTCTTTGCATGTGACGAGATCGGCGAGCCGGACCTTAAAGGCGATGAGGTATCGACCGTGAACCGCTTTGCGAAGAGCACGGTAGAAAGCGGCCTCTCCCTTGCTGAGCAAGGTATTCCGCGGCACGTAGGGAAGCCTTCGTTTCGGCCTCGGTGGTCGCGGCCGGTATCTGCGAAATCGGTTCGTTCGGCTCATATCCCTGTTATGGGCGAATGCCGACGCCACGTGCCTCAGGGAAAACCCTGAAC
>JACQFF010000106.1 GCA_016200205.1 Planctomycetia bacterium | reverse complement strand
CGCGCGAGACCCGTGAGGGGTCTCGCGGGCCGCTAGCCTAACAACCCTACATCTTATCCAAGGCTAAAAACTGTCCAACAATTGGGGTCCACCTCACTACACGCGTCCTAACAATTCCACGTACTGCTCCGGCGAAATATCGATATCGCGCAGAATCGACCGGATTAACGGTCGCGCGAGGTCGCGACCAGGGTGGTGCGGAACGGTCGTAGTGCGTCCGTCGGCATGGCGATAGAAAATGTGACTGCCTTTCTGTCGTACGGCCGCAAATCCAAGATTCGCGAGCACCTTGTCCATCGTGCGACCGTCCGTGATTGGCAGCTTCGTCATCCAGCGACCGTGATTTGCTGGATCCCCACGAATGGTTCAACCTCGACCACCTCGCCGCGCCGGCGCCGCTCATCGAGGATCAATTCGACGACTTCCTTCAGGTTTTGCTGAAGCTCGTCGAGCGACGCGCCTTGGCTGTGGCCGCCGGCCAACCCCGGAATCGTGCCTACGTAAAGACCGGTATCGCGATCAAACTCGATGTATGCGGTGAACGTCTGACTCATGCAAGTTGGCTCCTCACTGGCTTGACGCTTCTGGCCACTCTAGGCGCCAGAATGCAGAATGCCATGCGTACTGTCAATTTTAGCCCTCGTGACGTGCCGTTATTGCGCGGCTGTAACTCAGGGCATCGGTCCGAACTGCGAAAGTGCCGCGATTCCCGAGGTACTGAGCCAGTTTGAAATCACAAATCTGTGCGTTGGTTGGTCCGGCGATTCTGGCCAACCTTCTTCTGCCGCCCCTTATGTGACTTAGCCCGTTCCTTCTTGGGTATTTGCGCCTCGCATGCAGCGAGCCGGCGTTTGACCCAACGCGGATCGTCTTTGTCATGCTGATCATTCAGTTTCTTGAGAAGCGTTTCGCTCCATGCCATCACGACGCTCAATTTCCTCTTCTTTCTTCGTCCTACCCGCGAAGTGGCCATACTTGAACCTTAGATTTGGCTTTGGATCATGGCGAGGTCTAAAAGCGACGTCGGGAGTCTTATCTTGGCCAATTGATGCGTCGAGGACGCACCCTGCGTCTATTCCGAAATCTATTCGCCGCCGCCCACGTGCTTCGTGTCGAGAGAGATCTTGTGCAGGCCCAGCGAGCCGAGCATGTCGATCACTTTAACCACCTCGCCGTAGGGGATTCCTTTGTCGGCGGCCAGAAAGGTGGCGGGCTTTTCGCTCGGCTGAACGTAGCCTTCTAGGGTCGATCGCAACTTGGCCGCGTTGGTCGGCGTGTCGTTCAAGTACAACACGACCTCGCCCGATGGCTCCTTGCGCAAATACAGATGCAGCGGCAGATCCTCGACCTGCCCCATGCTGGCGTTGACCGTTTCCGGCAGGTCGACTTTGATCGGAGCCGATCCGACGATCGCCGGCACCGTGACCATGAACACGATCAGCAGCACCAGCACCACGTCGACCATCGGTACGACGTTGATGTCGCTCAGAGGAGAGTTTTCGTCGTCGCCAAGAGTCGAAGCACCTGCCATGATTACACCTAATTGATAAGAAGCACGTTATTGATGGACGGTCTGAGCCGCGGGTGGATTGGCAGGCCGGCGATCGTAGCGGATGCTGGCCAAAACCTGGTGCGACAGCGAGTCGGTCTGGGCCAGCGTCTGCCGCACCTTTCGCTGAAACACGTTGAAGGCAATCACGGCCGGAATGGCCACGACCAGGCCGAACGCGGTGGCGATCAGGGCCTCGAACGCGCCGCCCATGACGGCATTCACATCCGCGCCGCCTCCGCCGGCGGTGTTGGCCGTCATATCGTGGGCCGCCTTGATGATGCCCAGCACCGTGCCCAACAGGCCGACGTAGGGGGCATTGCTGCCGATGGTGCCCAGAATGTTGATCCGGGCTTCCAACACGGGTCTGACGCGGGCCTTGGCACTGAGCATGGCTTCGCTGCAGGCCTGCGCTCCGCGCGCCAGCGCCGCCAGGCCGGCGGCGATCACCACGCACTCGATGGCCTCGCTTTCGGAGACCAAGGTCCACGCGCCGCGCAGATCGCCGGCCCGCAGCAGTTGGTCGAGCTGCGAGCCGAGGGCTTCGCCGTCTACCTTATTGCGGCGCAAATACAAAATGCGATCGACGATCGTGGCCACGCTGATGAAATTGACCAACAACAGCACCCACAACACCCACTCACTGCCGGTGTACGCAACCTTGAGGAACAGTTGGGTCAGCATGCGCGCGACCCCTTTCTGGAAAGAAGTTGATTCTTATTGCCCCTTTGCCCGAACCGCCTCATTATAGTTTCGCGGCCGAAAAAGGGGATTGCAAGTCCGATAGTTTCGCTCCAGCCGTCCATGATGTCCGCCGGCTTCGTGTTTCCCGGCGCCGAGGGAGCGAAAACTGGCGGGCGGAGTGGATGGACGGGTCGTGAAAATGTTCAAGGCTGGTGGCCCGAGCCTGGCGCGGGCCTGGCACGCGGATCCAGCACTTTTTCGGAGGCCGATGACGATCGCAATGAATCGCTAAAGCGCCGGCCGCCGATCTGCAGGTCTAAAGCCAGCGGTGGGAGTCGGACCCACAACCCCCGCATTACGAATGCGGTGCTCTGCCAATTGAAGCTACGCTGGCGATTATTTGGAGTTCAAGATTTTACGACAAAGGGTCCAACGTGGCTAGTGCTCCGTCAGCGTTGGAGCAGTTGTATGAACTCGTCGACGGTGAGACCTGCGTCGGCGACGATTCGGCGGAGGGTGCCTTGTCGAATCTGCTTGTGATCGGGGACAATCACTCTGGCGAAAGGCTCGTCGCGCCGCAGCACCATGTGACTGCCTTTCTGGCGCCGGAACAGGAACCCTGCGCGCTGGAGCGCGGCTCTTACATCGCGGCCGGAAAGATCGGTGGGGAGTTTCATCGCGTTTCGCGTCCTGCTTACGCGGCGTCGATTTCGACGAACTCCTTGCCGTCTTCGGTGGGAACAGGATCCCCGGCGTCGCGGCAGTCCGCCAGATAAGCCTCGATCGCTTCGCGGACGTTGCGGAGCGCTTCGGTCCGGGTATCGCCTTGGCTGACACATCCCGGCATCGCGGGAACGCAGGCCACGTACCCGCCGTCTTGTTCCTGTTCTAAAACGACCGTATATCGCATCGACTCGACTCCTGCTGAGCATTTCAATTGTTGTCTCTCAGAATTTTAGCTGATACCGTGGCTCACCGCCAGCGCGGGTGATTGGGCAACGCTGGTGGGACTGACGCGGTTGACTAGCACCCTAATGAAGTGACTCGACGAATTTTTCCGCCCGACTGACCAGTTTTTCTTCCACCCATCGCGGCGTACTGCGTTGAAGCGATCCATCCCTTTCAAGCTGTCATGGGGCCTGATAGCAACGGCTTTTCTGCGGGAGAATTGACTGGCAGAATGGAATGCAGGTGCATGGCCGGTTGCGCCGTGCCGAAATCAGGGAGGCCTGTCCATGTCATTCGACACACT
>JACQFF010000105.1 GCA_016200205.1 Planctomycetia bacterium | reverse complement strand
TGATCGGCAACGGCGACTGCATCGAACTGTGGACCAACAAGTGGGCCGACTTGTTGCAGGTCAATCGAAAATTCCTGGGCGAGCAAGGGGCGTTCGCGCTGCGCGGCTGGATCAAGCAAGCCGTGTCGAGCAACATGCCCTACGACAAGTTCGTGTACTCGGTGCTGACCGCCAGCGGTTCGACGCTCGAGAATCCGCCGGCGGCTTATTTCAAAGTTCTCCGCACGCCCGAAGAGACGATGGAAAACACGACCCAATTGTTCCTGGGCGTGCGATTCAATTGCAACCATTGCCACGACCATCCCTTCGAACGCTGGACTCAAGGTCAGTACTATCATTTGGCCGCCTATTTTGCTCAGGTTGGTCGCAAAGAAGATCCGGCCGGCAACGGCCAAACCCTTGGCGGCACGGCGGTCGAGGGAGGCAAGCCGCTGGTCGAAGACATTTTCGATACCCCCTCCGGCGATGTGATCGACGGCGGCAGCGGCAAGCCGGCTTCGCCCGGTTTCCCCTACCAGCATGGTGATCTGGCCCCCAGTGCCACCTCGCGACGCGAGCAATTGGCCAAATGGGTCACCTCGAAAGACAACCAGTATTTCGCCAAGAGCTATGTGAATCGGCTGTGGGGATACTTGTTCGGCCGCGGAATTATCGAACCGATCGACGATATTCGGGCCGGCAATCCGGCCACCAACCCGGAGCTGCTGGAGCGGCTGACGGGCGATTTCATTTCCAGCGGCTTCGACATGCAGCACATGCTAAGGACGATTTGCAAATCGCGCGTCTATCAGCTCTCGATCGTCACGAACAAGTGGAATCAGGACGACGATGTCAACTTTTCTCATGCGATCGCGCGCCGCCTGCCCGCCGAAGTGCTGTATGACACGATCGAGCGGGTAACCGGTTCGGTGAGCCATTTGCCGGGTGTGCCGGCGGGGTATCGGGCGGCACAATTGCCCGACGTGGGGTTGACGCTACCCAGCGGATTCTTCGAAGTATTCGGCCGGCCGGCTCGCGAGAGTGCCTGCGAATGCGAACGAACCAACGGCATGATGCTCGGGCCGGTGATGACGCTCGTCAATGGCCCGACGATTGCCGAGGCGATTGCGGACCCCGGCAATGAGATTGCCAAGCTCGTGGCGGCACAGCCCGACGACGCCAAGGTGGTTGACGATTTGTTCATGCGCATTCTCTCGCGTGCAGCCACGCAAACCGAAATCGAAGCCGGCGTGAAGGCATTGCATGAGAGCGAAGGTGAACATGCCAAACTCAAGACCGAGTTGACCGAATACGAGGTAAAACTGAACGCCAAGCAAGCCGAATGGGAGGCCAGCCAGGCTCCTCCGGCGTGGGCCGTGCTCGAGCCGACCGATCTGAAGTCGAGCATGGGCGCCAGCTTCTCGAAACAGCCTGATGGGTCGGTGCTCGTCGAGGGCACAAGCGCTCGCGGGACTTACACCATCACGCTCGGCACCGATGCGGCCAACTTGACCGGCATTCGCCTGGAGTTGCTGGCCGACCCGAAATTGCCGGCTGGCGGAGCAGGACGGGCCCCCAACGGCAACGTCGTGCTCTCTGAATTGCGAGCCGTCGCCGCTTCCAAGGCCGATCCGGCCAAATCCATGCCACTGTCGTTTCAAAAGGCGACGGCTGATTTCAGCCAAGAAGGGTTTCCCGTCGCGAATGCCGTCGATGGCAATCCACAAACCGGCTGGGCAATTGCTCCGGAGTTCGGCAAAAACCACGCCGCGGTTTTCGAGATCAAAGAGGACGTGAATTTCTCCGGCGGAATTGTGCTTTCACTCGTGCTGGATCATCAGTTCGACGATCAGCACACTCTCGGCAAGTTCCGCGTGGCGGTCACGTCCGCCAAACGTCCCCTGAATTTGCAAGTGGTGCCGGCCAAGATCGCCGAGATCCTGGCCATCGTGCCCGACAAGCGGAGCGAAGCCCAAAGGGCCGAGGTCGTCGCCTATCATCGCTCGCTCGATTCCGAGTGGGTCCGGCTGAATCAAGCGGTCGCCGCAAGCGCCGAGCAGCAAAAGAACCAGCGGCTCACCGGGGCGCAAGATTTGGCCTGGGCGTTGATCAACAGCCCGGCCTTCCTGTTCAATCGCTAAATTTGCTGTTGCGAGTTTTCAACTTGCGTCGGGCTCCTGGCCCACCTGCCGTGGCAAGCAACCCTTTTTGTCACCCTACCGGTTCAAAGGCCGATAGGTTCGCCGCGCGCATTCGCTTGCCAATCGGGGTTTCCCGCCGACAATGATCTGATCACCTTTCCGATCGCGCGCGAAAATCCAAGTTTACCAACAGGCTTCAACTAGTGTACGTCGAAACACATTCGCTCTCGAAGCGCTATGGCAATTTCACGGCGCTCGATGATTTTACATTCGGTGTCGAGCGCGGGGAGGTCGTTGGTCTATTGGGGCCCAACGGCGCGGGCAAGACCACGCTTCTGCGGATGCTTTTGGGCTTTCTGCGCCCCAGTGCGGGCAACGCGACCATCGATTCCTTGGATTGCTACCGGCGATCGCTCGAGGTGCGCCGGCGGGTTGCGTATTTGCCCGGCGAAGCCCGCTTGTTCCGAACCATGCGCGGGCGAGACGTGGTCGAGTTCTTCACCGCGGTCCGCCGCGATGGCAGCCGGCAGCGTGCCGTGGCGCTGGCGGCCGAGCGATTTGGCTTGGATCTTTTGCGCCCGGTCACTGCCATGTCGACCGGAATGCGTCAAAAGCTGGCGCTGGCGGTCACCTTGGCAGTCGACACGCCGCTGGTGATTCTCGACGAACCGACGTCGAATCTCGACCCGACGGTCCGCTCCGACGTGGCCGCGCTGGTGGCGGAAGCGAAGCAGGCCGGGCGGACTGTCATTTTTTCGTCGCACGTCATTTCCGAAGTCGAGCAGGTTTGCGATCGGGCGATCATCTTGCGGCAAGGCCGGTTGGTGCATACGCAAATCCTGGCGGATCTGCGCCGCAAGCATCGCATTCGCGCCCAGTTGACTGGTCCGTTGCCAGGCGTGCCGGAAAGTTTTAACGGCCACGTGACTGTCGTGACCGACCGGGCCGGAGATCTGGTCATCGAAACCCCGGACGAACTCTCCGGTTTGTTGGGCTGGCTGGCCACGCTGCCCTTGGCCGAAGTTCACATCGAGCCGCTCGGGCTGCGGGCACTTTACGACCAATACCACTCGATCTGAAACCTTGGGCGTTTCGCCGATCCATGAACGCGGCACTTTGGAAAAAATCACTGAGCGAATCGCGATGGCTGCTCCTGAGTAGCGCGGCGCTGATGTTCACCGTGCATTGGCTGCGGGTTTGGATCAGCAGCTTCTTTTCGACCGGCGCCCTCGAAGGTATGTTCAGTTTCATGCCCGAGGGGATCGAGCAACTGATGCCCGTTCCTTTCTCGCAAGTGGCCACCTCCGCCGGGCGAATTGCCGTGGCTTACGACGATCCGATCGTACTGTTGCTGGTGACCGTGTGGGCTATTTCGCGCGGCTCGGACGCTGTCAGCGGCGAGTTGAATCGCGGCACCATGGAAATGCTTTTGGCCCAGCCCGTCACTCGAATCGGCGTGTTGTGGACGCAAGCGGCCGTCACCTTGGCGGGCGGGGCCGTGTTGGCCGGCGTGGCCTGGCTGGGCACCTGCACCGGGCTGGGGATGATCACGCTCGAGCAATCAGTCGCTCCGCGAGTGTTCGCGCCCGCGGCCCTGAACCTGTTTGCATTCACTGTTTTTTTGGCCGGGCTGACGACGTTGGTTTCTGCCGGCACCAACTACCGTTCGCGGACGATCGGGATCGTGGGCGGGTTTTATGCCCTTTCAATGATCGCGAAGATCGTGGGCCGGATGGCGCCGGGTTGGACCTGGATGTCGTACACATCCTTTTTTACCCCGTTCGAGCCGCAACTGCTTGTCAGCAATGCCGCCAAAGCCTGGTCGGTGTGGATCACCAAGACCAGCGGCTCGTTCGAGCTCGGCGGCTTGGGCTATGACAGCATTTTGATTTGCTTGGGATTTGCCGCGTATTTGCTGGCGACCGTGATTTTCTGCCACCGCGATCTGCCCGCACCCCTATAATTTTTTAGTGACCCAAATGCGGCGACTGGATGGCTATCAGGTCGTAGGGGAGTCGCTTCCCAACCTGACAAGCTTTCGCTTCCGTAACCTTCCCGGGGGTGTCGGATGAACTCGCATGGCGTCGTTTTCCGCTTCACGTCATAATGCCGCCCTCCGAAATGGCAAATGGCCGTGAAGCGACGTAAAGGAGCAATTATGGTGCGCCTAATGCTTTGGCGATGGTTGTTGTGCATAACGGCGGTGCTCGCGACGAGCGCAACGTTGGCGGCCGACGAGAATGGGCAAGCCCTGCTGGACAAGGCCACCGAAACCAAGCTGTCGGCGGAAAATATCGCCGATCTGAACGAAGTCATCAAGCTCTGTGAAGGCGCCATCAAAGCCGGACTGGATGAAGGCAACAAGAAGTTTGCCAATGAGTTGCTCGCCAGCACGCTGACGCAACGCGCGGAGTTCATCTGCCTCGAACTGTTCGACCGGCCCGTCGCCCCCAAGCGGGGCCGCGCGCTCGTGCAAATGGCCCTGAGTGACTTGGAGCAGACGCTGGCGATCGATTCGGAGCAAGCCCAGGCACAGTATTTGATCGGCCGGCTTTACGCCCATTTGGGCGAATCGGAAAAGGCCCTGAAAGCTTTGGACAAGGCCGTCTCGCTAACGGAACACGAACCGGCAGCGCGATCCAAGGCCTTGGTGTTGCGCGCCAATTTGAAGAAAGATCCCGCCGAGCGGCTGGCCGATTACGATCAAGCAATCAAACTCTCGCCGCACGACGCCGACGTGCTGCGCTTCCGGGGCATGTTCCATTTGACGCAGAATCACTTCGAGCCGGCGATCGCCGACCTGGATGCGGCGATTGGCTTGGATCCCAAAGACGCCGACACGTACGAGGCCCGCGGGATCGCGCAGTCGCTGGCCCAAAAGTACGACGAGGCCATGGAAAGCTTCAATAAGGCAATTGAGTTGGAGCCCAATTCTCCGGCCGCATATACGCATCGGGCTCGTGTTCGCGCCATCAAAGGCGATGCCCCCGCGGCTTTGCAGGACGTCGAGCAGGCCCTGAAGCTGCAACCCGGTTCGGTGCAAGCCCTGCAACTGCATGCCATGCTGCTGGGCAGTGCTGGCAAGTTCGAGCAGGCGCTCGCGGATCTGAACGTGCTGCGGCAGGCCATGCCGGATAATAGCGAAGTGCTGCTGCAAATTGCCTTGCTCTACCAGGCCAACAAGCAGCCGCAAAAGGCAGTCGCTACCTACGGCGACGTGCTCTTGGCCGATCCGAACAACGCCTCTGCGCTGCGTGGCCGGGCTGACGCTTTTCTGAGCGTGGGCAAGCAGGCCGATGCTATCCACGATTACGAAGACGCACTCAAAGGGGACCCAAACAACAGCGGAGCCCTGAATAACCTGGCCTGGGTGTTGGCCACCTCGCCCGAAGACGAGCTACGCAATGGCAAGCGGGCGATCGAGTTGGCCAAGCAGGCTTGCGAGGTCACCGAGTACAAGCAGGCCCACATTCTGAGCACGCTGGCGGCCGGCTATGCCGAAACGGGCGACTTCGAAACGGCGATCACCTGGTCGAAAAAAGCCGTGGAACTCGGCGCCGAACAACTGAAAGAACAGTTGGCGAAGGAACTCGAGAGCTATCAATTGCAAAAGCCCTGGCGCGAAGCCGTTCCCCCCGGCGACGCGCTGACGCCCGAGTCTTCCAAGCCCGAACAAGGCGACGATCCCGAGGACGCGGTCCGGCAAGCCAAGCGTGGGAGCTGAGCGTGGATCGACAGGCGGCTTGGGAGTTGGTTTGCCAATACACCGCCAGCGATAGCTTGCGCAAGCACATGTTGGCCGTGGAAGCCGCCATGCGGGCTTATGCCCGGCGGTTTGGGGCCGACGAGCACACTTGGGGCATCGTGGGCCTGCTGCACGATTTCGATTACCAACGGTGGCCCAATCCGCCGGACCATCCGCTCAAAGGCGCAGCCATCTTGACCGAGCAGGGCTATCCGGCGGAAGTGATTTACGCAATCAAATCGCACGCCGACTATCTGGCCGATTGCCCACGCGTTTCGCCGCTCGACAAAACCCTTTACGCCTGCGACGAATTGGCCGGCTTCATCACCGCGGTGGCCAAGGTGCGACCCGAGGGCATTCACGGGCTGAAGGCCAGCAGCGTAAAGAAGAAATTCAAGCAAAAGACATTCGCCGCCGCCGTCCGCCGCGAAGACATCATCGCCGGCGCCGCCGACCTGGGCGTGGACTTGGATGAACACATCCAATTCGTCATCGACGCCATGACCGCGATCGCCGCCGACCTGGACCTCGACAGCGCGGCGGCGAATTGACGGCGCGGGCGCTGGCGGCTCGTCGAAAAATCTCCGTCGGAACTTCTGGTGTGCCACTGGCTCTGCCAGTGTCCGAATCTCGCGAGGATTTTGCACCGGCAGGAATAAGACGGGGACAGGTACAGTTTATCGGGCTGCCGCTGGGCTCGGGTTTTGGCGCGCGCAGCCGGGCCGCGGAGGGCGACGCCGAGTCGATCGGCGGTCCGTCGTCTTCTCCCCAATATCAGCGATGTCTCCTTTTCTTCTCCCTTTTCTTCTCTCAAACTCAGTGCTCATCACCGTCGATTCCTTAGAATTCACGTCGCAACATCCGAGCAAAGCAACTCCGCCTGCTCCAGAACTAGCTCTGTCGCTTGGGCTTGCTTGTCCGGCGGATAGCCGTAGCGGCGTAGAATTCGTTTGACGATGACGCGCATCTGGGCGCGGACGTTTTCGCGGACGGTCCAGTCGATGGTCACGCTGTTGCGGACTGCCCGAAGCAGTTCTTGCGCAATGACCCTTAGGGTCTCGTCGCCAAGTACGGCAACCGCACTATCGTTGACTTCCAAGGCATCGTAGAAGGCGACTTCATCCTCGGTCAGACCGAGCTGCTCGCCGCGCCGTTCGTCCTCGCGTAGCTTTTTAGCCAAGGCGATCAACTCTTCGATAACCTGAGCAGTTTCAATGGCCCGATTCTTGTAGCGCGCAAGCGACTTCTCCAACAATTCCGCAAATGACCGCCCCTGCACGATGTTCTTGCGCCCGCGAGTCTTGATTTCGCCCTCCAAAAGCTTCCTCAGCATTTCGACTGCCAGGTTCCGCTGCGGCATACCCTGAACGTCGGCCAGGAACTCGTCGGACAGGATGGAAATGTCGGGCTTCTTCAGGCCGGCGGCGGCAAAAATATCGATCACCTCGTCCGACGACACGGCCCGCGACACAATCTGCCGGATGGCATGGTCAATCTCGTCCGGGCTGCGCCGGTCCCCGGCGGCGCTCTTTGTCAGAACGGCTTTGACCGCCTGAAAGAAACCGACCTCGTCCCGAATCTTCAGCGCCTCGTCATGCGGCACGGCCAACGCAAACGCCTTCGATAGCTCCGCCACAATCTGAATCAAGCGTTGCTTGCCGTCGCTCTGGGCAAGCACATGCTCTTGAGCTGCGGGCAAGATGCCCAATCGTTCCCGTGGATTGCTTGACTTCCAGGCCGAGCGGTCGAAGCCGTGAAAAATGCCACAGCAAGCCTCGTAAGTGGTGCGCAACAGGGCGATGGCTTCTTCCTGATCGATCGCTGTCCGCCCCGTGCCGCCGCTTTGCGTGTAGTTCGCCAACGCCCGCTTGAGTTCGTGCGCCAGCCCCAAATAGTCGACGATCAGGCCGCCCGGCTTGTCTTTGAATACGCGATTCACGCGGGCGATCGCTTGCATCAGCCCATGTCCTCGCATTGGCTTGTCCGCGTACATCGTGTGCAGACACGGTGCGTCAAACCCCGTTAACCACATATCGCGGACGATCACGACCTTAAACGGGTCCCCTGGTTCCTTGAACCGCTTCGCGAGGTCTTCTCGTCGCGGTTTATTGCGGACGTGCGGCTGCCATTCGAGCGGATCGGATGCCGCCCCCGTCATCACGACTTTGAGAATCCCCTTGTCGTCGTCGTCGTCGTGCCAGGCGGGCCGCAACTTCACGACGGCCTTGTAAAGATCCACGCAAATCCGCCGGCTCATGCAGACGACCATTGCCTTACCGTCCATCACTTCCAGTCGGCTTTCAAAGTGGTTGACCAAATCCTGAGCAACCCGCTCGATACGCTGCTCGGCCCCGACGACCACTTCCAGGGCTGCCCACTTGGTCTTGAGCTTTTCCTTGTGCTCAATTTCCTCCCCTTCGGTTGCCTCCTCGAAGTCCTCGTCCAGCTTTGGCCGCTTGGATTCGTCGAGTGCCAACTTCGCCAGCCGGCTCTCGTAATAAATCGGCACCGTTGCGCCGTCCTTCACCGCCCGCTCAATGTCATAAACACTGACATAATCGCCGAACACCGACCGCGTGCTGGCGTCGGCCAGTTCGATCGGCGTGCCGGTAAAGCCGATAAACGATGCACCCGGCAGCGCCTCGCGCATGTGCGCGGCAAAGCCGTCAATGAAGTCGTACTGGCTGCGGTGCGCTTCGTCGGCGATGACCACGATGTTTCGCCGGTCCGATAACAGCGGGTGCCGGTCCTCGCCCTCGGTGGGAAAAAATTTTTGAACGGTGGTAAATACCACGCCCCCCGAGTCCGTTTTCAGTAGCTCCCGCAGATTCGCCCGGCTCTGCGCCTGCACCGGCTGCTGCCGCAATAGTTCGTGACAGCGGGCGAACGTGCCGTATAACTGATCGTCCAAGTCGTTGCGATCAGTAATCACGACCAGCGTCGGATTCTGCATCGCCGGATGGAGCACCACGCGCCCTGCGTAAAAGGCCATCGTGAGGCTTTTGCCCGAGCCTTGCGTGTGCCAGACGACCCCGACTCGCCGGTCCCCTTGCGCGCCGCAAGACTTGACGGTCGCCTCTAGTGCCAGATTTACAGCATGGAACTGGTGGTAGCCGGCCATCTTCTTGACAAGCACACCGCCGCCGACATCCTCAAAGACGATAAAGTGGCGGATCAAGTCGAGCAGTCGCCGCTTGTCGAAGGCGCCCTCCAGCACGACCTGCAACTGCGGCATGTGGGCATCGGCCAGCTCTTCGCCGCTTGTGGTCCGCCAGGGCATGAACCATTCGCGATCGGCGGAGAGCGTGCCGATCCGCGCCTGCACGCCATCCGAAATGACCAGCGCTTCATTGAAGGCAAACAACGAGGGAATCTGCTGCTTGTAGGTTTGCAATTGGTTGAACGCCGACCAGATCGTCGCGTTTTCGTCCGCCGCGTTTTTCAGTTCGATCACTGCCAACGGGAGGCCGTTGACGAACAGCACGATATCGGGGCGTCGTTCGTGCCGGTCCTCAACGACCGTAAACTGGTTGACCGCCAGGAACTCGTTGTCCTCGGGTGTGTCGAAATCCAGCACGCGCACCAGATCGCCGCCGAGTGAGCCATCGCGCCGTTGGTATTCGACGGGTACGCCTTCGACCAGGTATTTGTGAATCACATGGTTGCTGGCGACCAGCGACGGGAAGTCGGCCCGCGTGAGCTTGCGAAAGGCGTCTTCCAGCGCGTCGGGCGGCACGTTTGGGTTAAGCCGCTGCAACGCCTGCCGCAACCGTCGCTCCAGGATCACTTGCCCGTAGTCGTCCCGCTCTGCCGCCGGTTCGCCCGGCGCGATCTCCGGTCCGGACCGCACGCTGTAGCCCAGTGCTTCCAGCCAGGCCAAGGCGGCTTGCTCGACCACCGATTCGGTGAAACAAACCCCGATCATGCGGCCAACTCCTCCTTCACGTGCTCGCGCTGGCTCCAGAGAATTGGATGCACGTCGTAATTCCGCAGCGCGTCGAGAACGCCGCTCGCGACGGTCTGCTCCGTGTCATTGAGAAACGCGTAAGCCTTCGAGTCGGCCGGCCGCACTTCCCTAGTGTCGATCCAGGAAAAAGCCACCGACTGCGCCGTGTCGCGATTCGGGCGGTTAATCGTCTTGAGAATCCGCTCGGGCTGGCGGCGTGACTTGGGTATCACAAAGTCGAACACATGATCGTACCCGGTCTTACCGGTGAACTTCACATTGGGTGTGTACCGAACCTCGTGCACGTCCAGCCAGGTCACGACGTCTTCGTAGAACAGACTGGCCACCATCGGCATGGCCAGGTAGAACATGTCGTTCACCGCCAGCATCGCCTGCACCAGATTATGCTTGCGTAAGGGGAAGTTGACCGGCGAGGAATGTATCTCCAGTGCATTGTCGTGTAGGTGTACCCCGAACCCGTTCAGCGTCATCCGGAGCAATTCCTGACGCTTCGGGCTATTCAGCTTGCAACCGCACTGCTCCAGGTCGCCGATGGTGTAGCCGTCGTCCGTCAACAGAAAGCCGCTATTGTCTCTCTTGGCGTAAATCTGGATGCAGTCATTGTGTCGGTCGAGGTAGGGCGTCGTGATTTCCACCCAGTTGTCGAGCTGGCGCAACGTGGTCTTGTCCTTCAACCATGCCATATAGTCGTCGAGCAGTCGCTGGATTTCATCGATCATGTGAACAGCCCTCGCTCGATGTGCGGCGGCCGCGTGATGTTGCAGTACGCCATAAAGTGCCCCAGCGTCGCCCAAAGGTCAGACGGATTCGGGAACCGATCCGCTGGCGCCGGCACAGCCCACTTGTCGCCGTACCCGTCGCGGTACAGGTGCAAATGCGGGCAGGCAACTTCTTCGTCATCCGGGTTACGGTGCGGCGCGCCACCCAGGTCAAGCCGCACCAGTACGACAACCTGCCGGCCCCGGTTCTGCAACTTGACCTTCGCCAGGTCGATGCGTCCCCGACTCAGGTCCAGTAGGACCTCATTGGCGCGGTGCTCCTCCATCGCGATCAATGCGTCGCCCTCGGCCTGCGTTAGGTTCATGTCAGCCATCAGGCGCATCTCCCGACAATCCGCTCCGCATCCGGCACCCGCAACTCGCCCGAGATCAGCTTCGGCAGCAGTGTGTCACGCAGGGCGGCTAGCGATTCGCACTGTACAGCGTTCGCGGCGCGCTTTAAATCGAGCGGGCGCAAGAGTTCGAAACAGCGGGCCGCAAGATCTGGAGTCGGAAAGACCATGGATGCGCTAGCGAGTGTCTGCGCGCTGGCGTTCGGTTGGGCCGAACCTCCAATCGAGCCCTTGACGAAAGAAAAGTAGCTTTCGCACCGCATGAACTCGCCAACAATGCGGGCGATTCCTAGCTCCTCAAATTGGAATCGAACGAGGTACGATGCACACACGGCAACCGGTGGAACATTGACGTATATATTTTCGCCTGTGGATGCGCCTGTTCGGGCAACAAAGACATCGCAGTCTTGGACACGATACTTTTCAAGATCAG
>JACQFF010000063.1 GCA_016200205.1 Planctomycetia bacterium | reverse complement strand
GGGCCCTTACAACGTCGACAAGATGCTGGCCGGCGAGTACGGTGGTGAGCCCGGAGCAGCCCTGATGCTCTTCCGCACCAAACCGCGGGTGCCTTGTTGGGAGCAGATCCACGACTCGAGTCCGTTATATACCGATAGTGGCAGCCTGGCGGGCTACTGCGACTAGTCCGAGGCCATCGAGTTCGGCGAAAACCTGATCGTTCATCGGGAAGCCGTTGAGGCCACTCCCTATTTGCCGAACGTGATTGTTTCCACGAGTCCCTTCATCCGGCCGGTCGACTTCGGTATCCCACGAGACACGATCGATCCGGACCTGCGGCAGGTGCGCAACCTGAAATTGCCGTGGAGCGAGGTCAAAAAGACGGTCAATCCACTTTGGCAGCAGGGCTATCGATTTTTCTGTTCCACTCCGAAGAGCCGCCACTCAACCCATTCGTCGTGGTCCACGGTCGATTGGCACTGGATTTGGAGCGACAGTTTTGGCGACCCACACCGAACCGACAAACGTGCGCCGGGAGTCGCCGACCGACAAATTCAGATCAACCCCGCGGCGGCCGAAGCCTTCGGCCTGAAGGAAGGCGACTACGTTTACGTTGATGCCAACGAAATCGACCGCCCCTACATCGGTTGGAAGGACGACACGGGCCCGCGGCATAAAGCGTTTCGCTGCCTGGTGCGCGTGATCGTCAACAGCGGGCTGCCGTACAACTTCTCGATCATGAAGCACACCGGCTGGATCGCCACGGAACGCTCCGTCAAGGCCCATGAGACGCGACGCGACGGCCGGGCACTGGCTGCCGAAACCGGCTACCAAGCCAGTTATCGTTACGGCTCGCACCAGAGCATTACCCGCAATTGGATGATGCCGATGCACCAGACCGACACTTTGTTTCACAAGAAAACAGGGAGCATGGGCTTTACCTTCGGCTTCGACGTCGACAACCACGCGATCAACACCGTGCCCAAGGAAACGTTGGTGCGTATTACAAAGGCCGAAGATGGCGGGCTCGGCGGCAAGGGGGTGTGGAAGCCCGCCGCGACCGGTTACGGGCCGTCGGGCGCGAGTCCGCAGAACCAGCTCTATTTGACCGGGGCATTGACCCGCATCGAGGAGTGAACTGAAGTGGAACCGACACCCGACAACTTCGTTCCCAAGGTTCACCCGGTTACTCGGCCAGTGGAACCTGACGACCCGATGAATCTCTATGCGGTGGAGGTTCCGGGCGAGCCGGAACTGATGCTCCGTTTGTTGGTCGAGGAATATGCGCGGATGGGCTGGGACCTCGACGCGCTGGTCGGCCTGTTCCGCGATCCATTCTACGTGGCTGCCCACGGCCTGTGGCTGCATTATGGCGAGGAGGAATTGAAACGGCGCTTGACCGCTCTGTTGGGGCGGGTGGGCGTTGTTCGCACCAAGACGACGACCCGTGTTCCACCGTCGGAGCGGCTGGTTCAGATCGATCTCTCAACGGCAGCGAAAGGAACGGCCGACCATGCCTGAGGTCCACAACTGGCAACTTGGACGCGATATGAGCTATCCCTACGAGGCTCATTATCCCGAGTGGCAATTCGCGTTCGTTTTCAACCCCAATCGCTGCATCGGTTGCCAGACCTGCACGATGGCCTGCAAGAGCACCTGGACATTTTCCAAGGGACAGGAACTGTTTTGGTGGAATAACGTCGAGAGCAAGCCGTTCGGCGGTTATCCGCAGAACTGGGACAGCAAGCTGTTGAACATGCTCGAACAAGCCAACCCGGGCAAACAAACCTGGAGTATCGCTGAGAAGGACCCCGAAACCAAACCGTACGGAACATTCAACGGCATGACCATTTTCGAAGCGGCCGAGAAGCACCCGGGACCTGAAGGGCCTCAAGCGGCGCTCGGTTACCTGCCGACCGATGACGAATGGCGACACCCGAACATCCACGAAGACACGGCGACCGGCGGGCAGTTCACGCAAGATGGCCAGTACGGCGGTTCGGCGCAGTTGCCCGAACACAAAGTATGGTTCTTTCACCTGGCGCGGATTTGCAACCACTGCACTTATCCGGGCTGTTTGGCCTCGTGTCCGCGACAGGCAATCTACAAGCGGCCGGAAGACGGGATCGTGCTGATCGATCAAAGCCGTTGCCGCGGTTATCGAAAATGCGTGGAAGGTTGTCCTTACAAGAAGGCCATGTACCGGCCGACCACTCGCACCAGCGAAAAATGCGTGGGTTGCTTTCCGCGGATCGAGGGTAAAGACCCCACGATCAGCCCAAGTGGGGCTCCAGCCGAGACGCGCTGCATGGCGGCCTGTGTAGGCAAGATCCGCTTGCAAGGGCTCGTCAAGAAAAACCCGGACGGCACCTGGGCCGACGATCCCAAGAATCTGTTGCACTACCTGATTCGCCAGCGTCAGGTCGCGTTGCCGCTATATCCGCAATTCGGTACGGAGCCGAACGGTTACTACATTCCGCCCCGCTGGGTGCCGCGAGATTATTTGATTCAAATGTTCGGCCCCGGCGTTGACCATGCGATCGAACAATATAGTTGTCCCGACCGCGAGCTTTTGGCCGTGCTTCAATTATTCCGCGCCAACCAACAGATCATCTTCCGCTACGAGATCGAGGAAGGTCCGAAAGTCGGCGAATTGGAAGTGACGATGCCCTCCGGCGAATCGAAGGTGCAGGAGCTGTACAACGACACCGTGATCGGATTCAACAAGCTTGGCGAAGAGGTCGTGCGCGTGACGATCGAGGAACCGACCTTCGAGCGGCCGGCCGAATCGCACGTGAATTCGATTTAAGGCCTTCGCGCGAAGAACCCACGGAGGTTTCGTCGCGAGGATGCCCACCCTTTGCGAACTGACAATTCTTCTGGCCTAAGGGCGCAATTTTTCCGAGGAAACCGGTCCACGAAATTCGACCACAGGGTTGCCATCCACCATGAATCCAACCGTTGACTTCGTTCAGCCACAATCAAACTTCGATCCATCGCTGTGTTTTGCGCGTCAGTCGCTGTGCCGCTTCGCGGCGTTGACGCTGGTTGACCCACGTTGCGGCACGTGGGACCAGCTTTCCGATCCATTGACGGCAAGATTAGTTGGTGAGGCTGCCGACTTGGTGCGCAATGAGCCGGCTGCACAGGCCGACGCTTTGGGTTTGGGTGAACGCCCGCTCGCAGACCTCGGCCCGGACTTCGTCCTGGCCAGGCTGCCGAAGATCGCCGCGTCCTTCAATTCCGTCTATGAACAAACGTTTGGGTTGCTCGTATCAGGCAACTGTCCTCCCTACGAAACCGAGTACATCAACAGCAAGTTCACTTTTCAGCGTTCCCAAGGGCTGGCGGATATCGCCGGTTTCTACCGCGCGTTTGGGCTTGAACCGTCAACCGCTCATCCGGAGCGGCACGACCATCTGGCCTTGGAGTTGGAATTCGCGGCATTTCTGTTGGGGCTTGAGCGAGCGGCGATCGAAGGCGACCATCGGGACCGCGTCGAGCGAAGCACCATTTGCCGCGATGCACATGGCAAATTCTTGACCGAGCACTTGGTTTGGTGGGTGCCAACGTTTGCCCGGTTGTTGAGCAGACAAGACCCTGGCGGATTTTACGATGCGGTATCGCAGTTCCTGGCCGCGCTGATCGCCGCGGAGCGGGCGCTGGCCGGCGTTCCAGCGCCATCGGGGCATGTCGCCCCCAGCACCGTCGAGCGCCCGGAGGAGTGCAACGGATGTCTGCTAAACAGTTGAAGTTGCGCGCCAAACCGGCTTGGCGTTCGGCGAGGGGAAAAGGAACCGTGAGTACTACCGAGCAATCACACGCAATACAAACCGAAACTTTATGCGTAGACCGCGACAGGCCCGCGCGGGTTATCGCGGTCAGCGCCTCCCCAGGCGGCGTTCCCAAATGGCCTCTCAAGGCGGCTTGCGTAACCACCGCGGGTCTCGTGGGCGACGGCCACGCGCACCAAAAACACAATCGCCCCGACCGCGCACTGAGCCTTTTAGACTTGGAAATCATCGACCAGCTTCGAGATGAAGGCTTCGATCTGCAACCCGGGACACTCGGCGAAAATCTTTCCGTCGCCAACCTCTCGGTTCAGCAGATGCCGCCCGGTACGCTATTGTCAATCGGCGACGTGGTGCTGAAGCTCGAGCAGCCACGAAAGCCATGTTATGTGCTGGATCACATCGATCCTCGCCTAAAGGACGTCCTCGTTGGCCGGTGCGGCTACATGGCGTCTGTCGTGCAGGGCGGCATGATCCGACCGGGCATGGAAATCGTCAACATAACGGCGATCGAACAGAGCCATCCTGCATTTTGTAATTCGTGACACCGACTCCGCTGGTTGCGTGCTGCGCCGCCGTGTGCAGGTCCCGGGTTGTGGAGCGGGATCGCAAAAAACGCATTGCCACGTTGCATCAAATCCAGGCCACCGGGTTCATCGCAGTTCCCGGAGGCGCGCGACGACCCCAGCGTGAGACTGTCCAAAGCGGCCTACTTTTTCGCCCGCGTTTTCGTGTTGGGAAAGGGGCAGAGCGGGACGCTGAGTGTCGGTTCGGCCAATATTTCGGCGAGCGTAGTGTGTCGAAAGGCTTCTTCCACCATCGCCAGAGCGTTGTCGAGTCGATTGTGGAGCGGGCAGAGATGCACGCCATGCGCCGTCAGACCGAGCGGGCAAGTCCGAATCCGCTGCATCGGTTCCACCGCGTTGACCACTTCGAGGATCGTGAGTTCGGCGGCGGATCTCGTCAGCGTCATGCCTCCGCCGATTCCTCTCTGCGAATGAACCAGCCCGGCCCGGGACAAGCTCTGTAGCACCTTGGAAAGGTAGGCCCTGGGTACCCGCGTCGCTTCGGCGATCTGATCGGTCGTCCGTGCCGACGAAGGCCTGCTGGCTAGGTGAACGACCGCCCGGAGGGCGTACTCCACGGTTTGAGAAAGCACAAAAATCCTCCCAACGATTAAATTGGATATTGACATCCAGTTTTCATCCGGTATCTTCGAAGGAAACTGGACTCGCAAATCCAATTTTGGACTGCGGGGGCCGATTGGTCAACCAAGCATATACCGGAGTGTAATCATGAAGCAGATCGACGAAGCTCGCCTGGAAACCGAAGTCGCCTATCGCGTCGAATATGTCAGCGAGTTCATGGGGTTTGATGGGGACGACATCGCAGCCATTCACGGTGCCGCGGCGGTGCTGGCCCCGGTCGTTCCCAGCCTGGTCAAATCCGTGTACGAGAAGCTTTTTTCATACGATGCGACGAAGCGGCACTTCGTGCCTCGCCAATCCGGTTATGAAGGCCCGGTTCCCGACAGCCTGGAATCGCTCGGCCAGGATCACGAGATGATTCAATTCCGGAAGCAGCATCTGGCCCGCTACCTCGTGGCCCTTGTGACCAGGCCCTACGACGGCAAGATGATCGGTTATCTTGACCTGGTCGGAAAAATGCACACGCCGAAGGCCGGGTCGCCCGAGCTCGACGTGCCGCTCGTGCAGATGAACGCCTTGATGGGCTTTGTCGCCGACGCTCTGACCACCACGATTTTTGACCTGGGGCTGGATCGCGAAAGCGAGGTTCGTACCGTCCGGGCATTCAACAAACTGCTTTGGCTGCAAAGTGATCTCACCACGCGCCATTATCAAGAGGTTGGCGAACTGGAAGCGGCTGGTGTTCGAGCAAATGGCCCCGAAGAGGATGAGTAACGGTCGTTCAACAGCGGGAGGTGGTGATGACGCAGGTCTGGCTTGGTCTCGTGGCGATCCTGGTGGTATCCCTGCCTGACTGGGCGCAGGAATACGAGCAGGAGCCGATCCGCTATCGATAACTGCCTGCTCTGTCATGCTTCTTCGCTGACCAAGGCGGCTTCAGATGACGGAATCGAACACATTTCACGATCATAGAGCGCGTGCATCAGAGTTGCCTTAGGAACGACTCAAAAATAACTTCGTCCGCAAACACCTCTCCCTCTGGGAGAGGGCCGGGTGAGGGAAATCAAAATGCCGAAGTTATTTTTGAGTCGTCCCTTAACGCATTTCTTCGGCCGCCGATTGATCGAAAAGGCCAAACTCAATCGGCCGGCGGGCGACGACGGGCCGCCGAGCGCGCCGAGCATTCCGGAATCCCTCGGCGGCCAAATCCGCCGCGACATGTCACATCCTGTCCGGACCTGAGATGCGATACTTCGCAGGAGCGCCCGCGCCCACGGTCCTTGGGGAAGCTCAGATCGGATTCAACTCGCGTGTCGGTGACGACGCCAGGCCGCGATCAGCAACAGGCCGCTTCCCAAGCCCGCCAAGACAATCGCCGACGGCTCGGGAGTCGTGAAGGCCTGCAGACCTCCCGTGATGCCAGAGACGTCACTTCCTCCGACGACATACAATGTGTTGCCAATGACAGCACCATGGGCAGAGTTTACACCGAAGGGCATCGAAGGCAACGAGGACCATGCGTTCGTGCCAACGTCATACGCTTGGAAGGTAGTTAAAAAGTTGTTGCCGGTCATGGCTCCCCCTGCTACGAGGAGGTCGTCGCCAAGGATACCGCTGGCGGCGCTACGCTGCGGAGTCGGCGCGGACACCAATGTCTGCCATGAGTTGGCCATCGGATCGAATGCGTCAAGTTGAGTGGTATCGTCTGCGATGGGAGCATTTTGGCCGTCGGCAACGTAGAGCTTGCCTCCGATCGCACCGCCAGCGGGGTTACTGTGACCCGCGGGGCTATTCGGCAAGGAAGACCAACTATTCGTCCCGGGGTTATAGACGTCCAAAATCTTTTGGGTTGCAGAAGCCCCGGTGGCAGGAGTGTACAAATAGATCTGGCCGTTGATGACGCCAGCCTTACCGCTCCCGCTCAAATGGGGGATCGACGCGCCAGTGCTCCAGGAGTTTGTCGTGGTGTCGTAAATTTGAACGTTGGTGTTCGGCAAACCGGGAGAGTGAGTCCAACCACCCAGCACGTACATCTTGCTGCCAATCACGGCCTCGCTGCCCTGGTAGCGGGCAAAAGGCATCGATGCTTTCGTGGTCCACGTGTTGGTCGTCGGATCGTATTGTTGTAACACATTCAACTCGGTCGACGCCGTGGTTCCTCCCGCAACATACAACTGACCGTTTATGGCAGTGACAAATGCATCCGACCGCGCGGTCGGCATTGGCGCCAGGACGGACCATGAACCGGAAGAAATGGTATCCGCGAATGCCACTTTGGCACTCGCAATAAACAACAAGATCAACGTGCCAAGCCAGATTCGTGGCCGGAGGATTGTGGTGTTCGTCATCAGCGTTCTCCTTGTACTCGAGATGAAGGTTCATCGGTCGGCGCGAACTGCGCCGGTTGGCCAAATGCACCCCTACTTGAATAGATGGGGAATCCCTTCTCCGAGCGGCCAATTTTTTCCTGATTGCGTCAATTCGCCGCGCCGGCGGGCGCAGCAAGGTCTCCTGGCGGCCGGGCGCACTGAACGCTCGGAGAGAATTGATATGAATTGCAGCCGCAAAGCGGCGACCTGCAATAGCCAGGGGCGCGAGCCCCTGGAAACGTATTCAACGCGCAATCAAAGCCCAATCGGGGCGACGCTAGAGCGCCCCTTTGGGGCTTACGGAATCGTTGCGTATTCGCAAAGCAGGGGCGTTGCCCCTGCCTGTTGCAGGTGGTCCCGTTGGGACCCGGACAAACGAATCGCCGCGGCAAAAGTCCCTGCCAATAAGTTTTGTCACACCCGCACCTGGCCGAGTTGGTTGTAAAGCATTTTTTGGGTAAGTAGAATGTTCAGTCATGGCCGGCGCCTCATCTCAATCCCATGACGACTTGCGATTTTCGGGGCTGGCGGAGCGCCTCGGCGCAGGCGATGCCACCGCCGAAACGCTGGTCGTACGCCGCTTTACGGTTCAACTCGTGGCGCTGGCCCGCCGCCAAATGGCCGATCGCATCCGCCAAAAGAGCCCGCCCGAGGAGGCCGTGCAGTCGGCGTTCGGGAGTTTCTTCAAGCGATTACGTCGCGGCCAATTCGACCTCACAAGTTGGGACGCCCTTTGGTCGCTGCTGGTGGTGATCACGGTTCGCAAATGCTCTTCGCGGCGCGCGTATTTCCTCGCGTCCCGCCGCGACGTGCGCCGTGAAATCGTTTCGCCAACTTTGGCAGGTGACATCGAGCACTGCGGAATTCCGTTGTCGCGAGAACCGCATCCCGACGAAGCGTTGGCACTGACCGAACTGGTCGAACGACTCTTGTGCGGGCTGAGCGACGGGGAGCAACAAATCGTTCGCCTGCGCCTCGAGGGCTACAGCATTGGCGAAATCTGCCAGTTGCAAGGACGCTCTGACCGCACGGTGCGCCGCATCTTGGCCCGAGCGCGACACAGAGCATTACGCCTGACGGAAGTCGACAAGGAACAGCCGATTCGGACGTCGCCGCGCGCGACAGGGTGACAATCATGACCCCCCCACGGCATTCTCCGTTTGATGTCGAGTCGCACTTGTCGGCGCTCGACAGCGGCCAGTGGCACGAGCTGGAGCAAATCGTCGAGCGCTTCGAGGCCGTGTGGCGCTCGGGCGCGACGCCGGTACTGGGCGATTATCTTCCGCTCCACGATCCGAGTCGTTCGGCCCTGCTCTGCGAGCTGGCGGCCACCGATCTCGAATGGCGCTTGCGCAGCGGCCTGGTCGCTACGGTAGAAAGTTATTTGTCCGAATTTCCCGAACTTGGCGCTAGCCCGCAGGCAATCGTCCAGTTGGCCACGAGCGAATTCATTGCCCGACGGCGGGCGGGATTCGCGGTCGACGCCGCCCAGTTCGCCCAGCGTTTTCCCAGCATCGCCGATACACTTCGCTCCCGGCTGGCCGAGCTGATCGTCGCGGACTCGCTGGATTCACCACGCTCGCGTGCAAGCGGCATCGCCCGAGACTCGACTTCACCAGTCGTGGGCCGAACCGAAGGGGGCGGCCCAATCCGCCGGTCATCGTCGGGGATTGGTGCTGCCCCAGTTGACATGCCGCGACGCGTAGGCCGCTACGAGCTGGTGCGATTGCTCGGCGCCGGCAGTTTCGGCACCGTCCATGAAGCGATTGATACGGAACTGGGACGCCGAGTTGCCGTCAAACTGCCACGACACGCATTTGGCCTGCATTCGGAAGAACGGGCCAGATTCGTTCGCGAGGCGCAGAATCTGGCACGGCTTTCCCACCCCGCCATCGTG
This sequence comes from Planctomycetia bacterium, assembly GCA_016200205.1. GTDB lineage: Bacteria > Planctomycetota > Planctomycetia > Pirellulales > PALSA-1355 > PALSA-1355. Next base: position 2,234 of record JACQFF010000063.1, on the reverse strand, counting down.
CCGGTTCTCGATGCCGGATCATCCGACGGAACGTTCTATATCGTCTGCTCTCTTGTGGACGGGCCGACCTTGGCCGATCGGCTCCGCGATGGTCCGCTGAAGCCGCGCGCGGCCGCGCAGATCATCGCGACTGTCGCCGGCGCGCTGGATCACGCGCATCGCCAAGGCATCGTGCACCGCGACGTCAAGCCGACTAACATTCTGTTTGACGCCAGCGGCTCGCCGTGGCTCACCGATTTCGGCCTGGCCTCGTGTTGCGACGCCGAAGCCACATTGACCGTGGAGGGACAATTGCTGGGCACGCCGGCTTACATGGCGCCGGAACAAGCCGCCGGCGCGGCCCACCACGTAGACGGCCGCAGCGACGTCTACAGCCTCGGCGCCGTCCTGTACGAGTGCCTGACCGGTCAGCTTCCATTTGTTGGCAGCCCGTCGGCGGTTCTCGATCAGATTCGCACCTGCGAGCCGCTGCCGCCGGCGCGGATTTGCCCGCGGATCGATCGTGATCTGGAAATGATCTGTCTGAAGGCCCTGGAAAAGCACGCGGCGGACCGTTACGCGTCGGCTGCCGAGTTGGCTGACGACCTCGGGCGGTATTTGGCGGACGAGCCGATTCGCGCACGGCAGCCTGGGCCGGCGCATCGACTCGTCAAGTGGGCACGCCGCAGGCCGGCCACGGCGGCCCTGGCCGGCGCCACGCTCTCGGCGATGCTGTCCGTCACGGCTGTCGTCTGGTGGCATAACCTCCAATTGCGCGAGGCTCTGGTCCAGACCGACGAAGCACGTCAGCAGGCCGAAAAGCTACGCCTGGCCAGCGAGTCAAGCCAACGACAAACTGAAAACCTGCTGTACGTGGCCGACTTGCGGCTGGCGACCAACTCGTATTTCAACGGCGACCGCGTGGAAACCGTGGCGCGGCTGCGCAAGCACATGCCGGGCACGGCTGGCCCCGATCGACGAGAGTTCGCCTGGCGCCGGCTGTGGAGCCTGTGTAACGCGGATCAGCAGACCCTGACTGGCCATACTGGTGACGTTTATGCCGCACAAGTGGTCGGCGACGGTCGCCGGTTGGTCAGCGCCGGCCGCGACGGCACACTGCGATTGTGGGATTTGGCGAACGACAAGCGGGCGCAGATTCTTGCACGGTACCCGGACGAGCTAGGTTTTGCAGCGTTGTCGCCGGATGGAATCGCGCTGGCCACGGGCGGCGACGACGGAACGATCCGCTTGTGGAACCTAGCCGAGGGCCGTGAAACCCGCCATTTCGTCGGTCACGCAAATTGGGTGACGTGCGGCGTCATCTCGCCGCAAGGCGACCAATTGGCCACCTCCGGCCGCGACAACGTGATCCGGCTTTGGGCGATTCCCAGCGGCGAGCTTTTGGCCGAGTTGCCCGGTCATACGGCGACCGTCGAATCGCTCTCTTACTTGCCGGACGGTAAGTCTCTGGTTTCAACGGGGAACGATTTCACGCTACGGATTTGGGACCTCATGGCAAAGAGCGGTGCGGTGATTGCAACGTATCCTGTGCTCGCCAATTGTGTGGCGTGTTCGCACGACGGGCGCCGCCTGGCTACGGCCTGCTCAGATTACAACGTCTACGTGTGGGATGTTGCCACGCGCAGCCAATGCGGCCGATTGAGCGGACATACCGAGGTCGTGGAGTGCGTGGCATTTTCGCCGGACGATACCCGCTTGGCATCCGCCAGTGTGGATGGCACGGTTCGCGTCTGGGATCTGGAGAAACTAACGCAGATCGAATCGTTCCTCGGACATACGTCGCGCGTCTGGAGCGTGGCGTGGTTGCCCGATAACGCGACTCTGGTGAGCGCGGGCGGGGATGGCACGATACAACTCTGGCGTTCGGGCGCGAGTCGGCTGGAACGAGTCGTATCGCTTCCGACCGAAATTTTAAAAGTCTGTTTTTCCCCTCGCCGAGGCCGGGTCTGGGCCGCAGCCAAGGAATATTCCGTCTGGGTTTTGGACTCGCACGGCCCACCAACATTGTTGGCGGCGCGCACTGAGAAGTTGCAGTACGCGGCTTCTGCTCGCAACGCCGATGTGATTGCGGTTAGGGTCGGTGATTACCAGGCGCGGCTGTACGACAGCGCGGGCCAGCCGCTGTCTGCGTTGATCGAGCTTCCGTTTCGCATAGGGCAGTTCGCGCTAAATCCCGCCGGCAATTTATTGGCGGTGGCTGGCGCCCCTAAGGGCGAGTTGCAACTCTATGAGCT
>JACQFF010000062.1 GCA_016200205.1 Planctomycetia bacterium | reverse complement strand
TCTCCCCCTGAGAGAGGGCAGGGGTGAGGGCGTAATGCGGAACGCGTCATTCCCCTCACCCTAACCCTCTCCCAAAGGGAGAGGGAATGATTGCGGAAACCGGTTTAGTCGAGCAAACGACCTCGTATTGGAAAAATCACCTCGGAGATGAACGGCGATGAAATTCGGCATGAACCTGCTGTTGTGGTCGGGCGATTTGAGCGATGCCATGCTGCGCGTATGTGAAATGCTCAAGGCCTTGGGTTTCGACGGCGTGGAGTTGCCGATCTTCGACGCCAATCCAAAGAAGTTCGCCGAGTGGGGCAAGCGGCTCGACGCGATCGGACTGGAGCGGACCGCCGTGACGATTCGCACGGCCGCCGACAACCCGATCAGCCCCGAGGCAAAAACTCGCGCCGCGGGCGTGGCCAACATGAAACTGGCGCTCGAATGCTGCCAGGCCGTGGGAGCCGAGACGCTCTGTGGTCCGTATCATTCGGCCATTGGCGAGTTCAGCGGCAAAGGTCCCACCGCCGACGAGTGGAAGTGGGGCGTCGACAGCATGCGGCAGAATGCCGAGAACGCGGCCAAAGCCGGGGTGATGTTGGGAGTCGAGTATTTGAATCGCTTCGAGTGTTACTTGCTCAACTCGGCCGCCGATACGGTCAGTTTCGTGCGCGACGTGGCTCATCCGCAATGCCGCATGATGTACGACACGTTCCACGCCAATATCGAAGAAAAGAGCGCCGCGCAGGCGATTCGCGCGTGCGCCGAGTACACCGTCCACGTTCACATCTCGGAAAATGATCGCAGCACGCCGGGGCAGGGGAACATTCGCTGGGACGAGACGTTCAAAACGCTCAAGGAGACCGGCTACGACGGCTGGATGGTGATCGAAGCGTTCGGCCTGGCGCTGCCCGAGCTAGCGGCCGCGACCAAAATCTGGCGGCGCATGTACCAAAGCGAAGAGCAACTGGCCCGCGACGGCCTGGCGTTCATGAAGAGGCATGTCGGTAAATAATCATTTGGCCTGCACACTTGTGCGCCGAGAGCCGTTCATCAAGAGATTGCCACGGCCCACAAGTGTGCCGGCTAAATCGGCTCGGCCTTGCCCGGGCCGAGCGGTGGCGCGTATAGTGCGCGTATGGCGCACGAACCTGGTCGCGAGCCCGATCAAGCGAAAAGTGACCTCGATTTGGCTGCTTTTCGCCAGATACCCCAAAACGCCGGCCTGTCGCTGGACCAGTTGGGCGCGGCGCTGGCCGGCATGCTCGACTCGGGCGACGACCCCTACACATCCCCTGTCGCGACCGAGCCGAATGCAGCCGCCGCAGCCAGCACGGTGGTCGCCCATGACGCGACGGTCGCGCCGGACGCCGACGAGCATAGCGAGATTACGCCGCGGACCATTTTGGAAGCGATGCTGTTTGTCGGCAGTCCGCAAAACGAGCCGCTTACCAGCAAGCAAGTAGCCAGCCTGATGCGCGGCATTCGACCGGCGGAAATCGATGCTCTGGTTCGCGAACTGAACCAGCAATATCGCAATCGCAACTGTCCCTACACGATCGTCGCCGAGGGGGCCGGCTACCGACTTTCGCTGCGCGACGAGTACGGCCGAGTGCGGGATAAGTTTTACAGCAAAGCGCGACAGGCCCGGCTGTCGCAGGCGGCGATCGAGGTGCTGGCGGCCGTGGCCTACCACGCCCCGATTACGGCCGACGAAATCAGCCGCCTGCGGGGCACTCCCAGCGGCTCGGTTTTGGCGCAACTGGTCCGCCGCCAGTTGCTATGCTTGGAGCCGAGCGAGAGCAGGTCGCGGCGAGCGCGATATTCCACCACGAAGCGTTTCTTGAAGCTGTTTGGCTTGGAGAGTCTCGATGACTTGCCGCGCAGCCACGATTTAGAAGAGGCGTGAGCAATCGGTGCGGCGCATCGCCGGATCACCGCCTTCGAGCTTCGTCGAAAACATTTTCGCCTGATGAACCCACGGAACCCCCTCTGCGGCAAGATCCGTTCAAAACTCGGCCTTATGGACGTAATTCCAGTTGATGAAGCCACTTAGCGCGACACTGCGAAATTGCGCAGGCGCGCGAGGGCCACAGTGGTAGAATCAGCATTTGCTTGACGCTGTCATTTGCAAAGATCTTCTGCGATGGCGATGCTAAACCGACTTGCCGGCCAGAGTGGGGCACCGTAAGTGCTCCGCACCAATGCAAACCCAGCACGCTGGCAGTCCCAAAGGGATTTCTTTTTCTAATGCGTCACCGCTCGTGGTAGACACGTTTGCTGCTTCTCCCCGTCGCTTGCAAGTGGCGAATTTACGCGCCGCCTCGCCGGTCGTCGTCCCTTCCCTGTTGTTGTGCGACTTCGGGCATTTGGCCGACGAGGTTCATAAGCTTGAAGCCGCAGGCGCGCGGGCCTTTCATTTGGACGTGATGGACGGACACTTCGTTCCGAACCTGACGTATGGGCTGCCAATTGTGGAAGCGGTGCGGCGGATTACCAAACTGCCGATCGAAGCGCACCTGATGATTTCGGATCCTACGCGATACGCCGAGCGGTTTGTCGCGGCGGGAGCCGACGCGGTCACGTTTCATATCGAGGCAGTGGACAATCCGCGGCCGCTTTTGGCGAAACTGCGGTCGCTGGGAGCAGTGGCTGGCTTGGCCTACAATCCCCATACGCCCCTCTCGGCCATTACCGAGTATCTGGATGCTTGCGACTTAGTGCTCACGATGAGCGTTTCGCCGGGCTTTGGCGGCCAGGCGTTCCAGAGCGTGGCCCTGGAAAAAATTCGCCAACTCAGCACGCTCGTGGGCAAAAGCGTGCTGTTGGAAGTGGATGGCGGAGTGAACGCCGACACGATCGGCCCGTGCGCCGAAGCCGGTGCCCAGCTGTATGTGGTTGGCTCAGCGATTTTTAGCCAGCCCGATTACGGCCAAAGCCTCGCGACGTTGACGCATTTGGCCAAGACCCATTCGAGGACTCACTAAGTTTATGGTTCAAATTGTTCTGATCCGCCCTGGTTCAACCGACTACGACGACCAAGGGCGCATTCAGGGGACGCTCGATATTCCGCTCAATGAACAGGGGGCTCAAGAGGTCCAGCGGCTGATCGAAGCCATTCGCCCGCTGGGAATTACGACGATTTATTGCGGCCCTTGCCAGGCCGGTTGGCAAACCGCTTCGGCCATTGCCGAAGCGTTGGGGTCAAAACTCAAGAGACTTGACCCCTTGAGGAACATTGACCACGGCCTCTGGCAGGGTATGCTGATCGAAGACGTGAAGCGCAAGCAGCCCAAGGTTTACCGCCAGTTGCAGGAGCAACCCGAGATTATTTGTCCGCCCGAGGGCGAGATGCTCAGCCATGCGCAGGAGCGGGTCCAGGCAGCCCTGGCCAAGGTCTTGAAAAAGCATAAGGAAGGCACTATTGGTTTGGTGGTTCCCGAACCGCTGGCCAGTGTTGTGCACGGTTATCTTTCGCAGCGTGAAATTGGGGACCTTTGGACCGGTGGTTCCGTTTGCGGAAAGTGGGAGGTCATTTCCCTGGAGCCGCAGAGCCTGGCGCCGAGCCGCTCCTGAAAATCAGGCCGAAAAACCGCCACGCCGGCGTCCGCTTTGCCGATTCTGTTTAGGCGAGGGCCATCAGGGGCCAACGATTGACCACGTCGTCACGATTCAATGCCAAACGTCATACCGACTAATCAAACCCCCGAGACCGCCCCGACATCGCCGGCGAAGCGCCAAAAGCGCGGCGTGCCCGAGGGTCTTTGGCAGCGCTGCCCCGGATGCCAGCAGACGATCTTTCGCAAGCAGGCCGAGCGGGCGTTGGGCGTCTGTCCGGAATGCGATTACCACTGGTACGTTTCGGCCCATCATCGCATCGAGCAGGTCCTGGACGAAGGGACGTTCGAAGAGTGGGATGCCGAGTTGGAACCCACCGATCCATTGGAATTCTCCGACAAGGTGCCCTACCGCGAGCGATTGAAAAGCGAACAAGCGCGCACCGGTTTGCGCGATGCGGCGATCGTTGGCTGCGGCATGATTCGCGCTCGCCGCGTGGCCTTCGGCGTGACCGATTCGGCATTCATCATGGGCAGCATGGGAGCCGTGGTCGGCGAAAAGCTGACCCGGCTGGTCGAGCGCGCGACCGACGAACGCCTGCCGCTGATCATCATCAGCGCCTCAGGCGGCGGCGCTCGCATGCACGAGGGCATCTTGTCGCTCATGCAAATGGCGAAAGTCTCCGCGGCCTTAGCTCGCTACGACGCGGCCGGCGGACTGTTTATTTCCGTGTTGACTAATCCCACGATGGGCGGAGTGGCCGCCAGCTTCGCATCGCTGGGCGACATCATTTTCGCCGAGCCCAAGGCGCTGATTGGGTTCGCCGGCCCGCGCACGATTCAGGCCACGATCCGCATCGAACTGCCCAAGGGCTTTCAAACCAGCGAATTTCTGCTTGAGCACGGCTATATCGATCGCATTGTGCGCCGCCGCGATTTGAAGAGCGAAATCGCCCGCGCGATCGACTATTGCGGTAAGATGCCCCGCGGCGCCAAGGCCCTCCGTTGATCAAGTTTTCCGGTGCCATGTTCACGTTCGCGCGAGCATGTGTCAATCTATTCGCTTATGGCCGATTCGAGCAACTGCCAATTCGCTGAGCGCCTCGGTGGCCATGGCAGCGGGCCATTGCACCCAGGCGGGCGCGGGGCGACCTGCACCGCCGTCTATTTCGCTTGCCTGCCTGCCTGCTTCGGCTTAAATTAGCGCTAAAGGCGCGCCGGCGGTGCCGATTCTCGAAAGAATGCCACTGCCCACGACCGCGTTTGCCGACCGAAAGACGACCGCTATGGGTTTGCTGGGCAACTTTAAGCTCTTCAAAGGCTCCGGCAAAGTCGACATTCGATCGCGGTTTGAGCTGCTGCGCGAAGCAATTTCAGGCACGATGTCGAGCTTCTACATGGCCCGCGATCGCTCGACAAAACAGGTCGTCGGTCTGAAGGTCCTCGATGTGAAAAAGACCGCCGCGCTTGAGTCCCGGTTTGTCGGTGTCAATAAGCCCAAGGAAGGAGAAATCGCCGTCACTCTCGTGCATCCCTATATCGTCAAGACCATGGAGCACGGGGTCACCACCGAGGGCGAGCAATTTCTGGTGATGGAATTCCTGGAGGGACCGGGGCTCAATTCGCTGATCGTCGGCCGCAACCCGCAGCTTGCCGGAGTTCGCGTAAAGCTGATCCGCCAGGCGGCCGAAGCATTGGCCGCGGTGCATCGCGCCGGCTATATCCATCGGGATATTTGCCCGCGCAATTTCGTGGTCAGCAAGGATTGCCAAACGCTGAAGCTGATCGATTTTGGGCTCTCGGTTCCGGCCACGGCGCCGTTCATGCAGCCCGGCAATCGCACGGGCACGGCGAATTACATGGCTCCGGAAGTAGTGCGGCGGCGCCCGACGAGCCAGCGATTGGATATTTTTTCGTTCGGCGTGACGATTTACGAGTTGTGTGCTTTCACACTGCCGTGGCCGCGCGGGGCCGGACAAGCGGCCATGGCTCACGCCTCGCACGAACCCACCGATATCCGCACGCTCTGTCCGAAAATTGATCCGCGCCTCCAGCGCGCGATCGTCGCGTGTTTGGAGCCCGCTCCCGAAAATCGCCCCGCCTCGATGGAGGAGTTTTTGAAAATGATCAAGGGTGTGGAACGCGAGACCGTAGCATAGATCAAATAAAAGGGGACATCACTGATATTGACGGATGGCGATTGCGTTGGTAGCGTGGAATGATGCCACGCACTGCTCGGGCGATTGAAGGAGGGATGATCTACCACGTTCTCAATCGGGGGAACGGGCGGATGCGGCTGTTTCATAAGTCGGGCGACTATGAAGCTTTCGAGCAGGTGCTGCTGGAGGGCATGGAGCGTTATCCGGTCGAATTGTTGACCTACTGCGTGATGCCCAACCATTGGCATCTGGTCGTCCGGCCCAAGACCGACCAGGCGCTGGGGCGCTGGATGGGCTGGGTAGGCGTGACGCACGTCCGCCGACATCATCAGCACTATCAGCATCGCGGCAGCGGACACCTCTACCAAGGCCGATTCAAGAGCTTTCCCGTTGCCGAAGACGAATACTTTCTTGAATTGTGCCGATATGTCGAGGCCAATCCGCTACGTGCGAAGCTTGTCGAGCGGGCCGAGCAATGGCGATGGAGCGGGCTTTGGCGGCGGACGCATCGCGCGGCAGGGCTGACGCTCAGCAAGTGGCCCGTCGAGCGCCCACGAGCCTGGACAGCAAAGGTCAATGCCATCATTCCGAAAGGGTCGCTGGATGGCCTGCGCGAGTGCGTTCAACGAGGCCGCCCGTTGGGTCCGGACCCCTGGGTTCGAGTCACGGCAGACCGCCTGGGGCTCGGCTTCACCCTCCGCGGCGCCGGCCGCCCAAGGAAAACCCTTGAAAATCAGTGATGTCCCCTTTCTCAGCTCTGGGTTTTCCCGATTTTGCAGCCGGGATTTATTGGGGCGGCGAAGGGCGCCTCGTGGTTCGTCCCGGTGCAGTGTTTTTGTATTGGTTTAGCGTCGCGGTCGTTTTCGGACTTTCAGCACTGTTCGGTGCATTGCGGAATTGGCGTAAAAATCATTTGGCAAAGAATATCACAGACTCGCGCCCGACTTAACTAGACACTGGACACGCTGTCGTTTCCCCGCTTGATGGGCCTAAGCCATAGCCGTATACTAAAGCGCTTGGGCGCGGCGATTTCGGCTCATCGCTGCCAAGACATTTGACGACCCCAAGCGCAACGCCTGGCCGGTTTCTGGTTTTCGAGAAGGAAATATCGCAATGACGATGGACAAAAGCCTCAGGATTCGCCGCGGGCTGATCCGCAGTCGCAGTGTCCTGACGCGCGCCGAGCGATTGGCGCTGCTGCAACAGGCCGATCGCTGGAAAGCGGGAGACAGCCCGTTGGGCCTGCCCAAAGTGCGGGTCTTCAAGCTGGCGATGAAGAAGAAGAAAAAGAAGAAGGAAGAAGAGGAGGAGGGCGCTGAAGGCGCTGTCGCCGCCGCTCCCGCTCCAGAGGCCAAGAAGGCCGACACCAAGAAGGCCGAAACCAAAAAGAAGTAGGCCCTCGCACTCGCTCGCGAGATTCTTTCCCATGCGCGTACGGCTGGAATACGCTCGGACCGGGCTGGATGTCGAACTGCCCGACGCGCGGGTGGTTGGCAAATTGGCTTACAAGGACGCGGTGCCCCTGGTCGATCCACACGCGGCTCTGGCCAAGGTCCTGGCCCATCCGACGGGCACACCTCCGTTGGCCGAATTGGCCCGGGGACGCACGCGCGCCTGCATCGTGATCTGCGACATCACGCGTCCGGTGCCCAATCAAATGATGCTGGCGCCGGTTTTGGCCACCCTCGAAGCGAGTGGCATTCCGCGCGACAAGATCACGATCCTGATCGCCACCGGCTTGCACCGCCCCAACCAGGGCGACGAATTGATCGAGCTGGTCGGCGCCGAGATCGCGGCCCATTACCGCATTGAGAACCATCACGGCCAGGACCTTTCGGAACACACCAACTTGGGACAGAGCCCTCGCGGCGTGCCGATCTGGATCGACTCGCGCTATGTCGCGGCCGATCTGAAGATCACGACGGGGCTGATCGAGCCGCACCTGATGGCCGGTTTTTCTGGCGGACGGAAACTCATCTGCCCGGGGATCGCAGCGCTGGAAACCATCAAGGTCTGGCATGGCCCCGATTTTTTGGAGCATCCCAACGCCGACTGCGGCATTTTGGACGGCAACCCAGTCCACGAAGAGAACACTTGGATTGGGCGTCAGGTGGGCTGCGATTTTATCGTCAATGTCGTGATCGATGCCGAGCGGCGGCCGCTCGCGTTCGTGGCCGGAGACATGGAGCAGGCGTTTCTCGAGGGGGTCGCGTTTGTCCGGCAGGTCGTCGTCGACCGTGTCAGCGAGCCGGTCGACATCGTCGTGACCAGTTCGGCCGGCTATCCGCTCGACACCACGTTTTATCAGGCGATTAAGGGCCTCACCGGCGCCCTGCCGATTGTGAAACAAGGGGGCACGATCATTATGGCCGCCGGCCTTGCGGAAGGCATTGGCGGAGAGGATTTTCAGCGGCTGTTCGCCGAGAACGCGGAACTTGAAGTGTTCGTCGAGCGCATCCTGGGCAAAGACTATTTCGTCGTCGACCAATGGCAGTTGGAGGAGTTGGCCAAGGTGCGCCGCAAGGCGAAAGTAAAAGTCGTCAGCCGCGGGTTGCCGGCCGCGACGATCGATCGGCTGTTTGTCGAAAGTTCGCCCAGCGTCGAGCAAGCCGTGGCTGAATCGCTGGCCGAATACGGACCGACGGCCAAAATCGCAGTCATTCCGAAGGGGCCCTACGTGCTGGCCCAAGTCGGTTAGCGCTGGGCCACCCAAGAATACGATGCCCAAACTGTGGGACTCGATCCGAGTGCTGTCGAATCACGTGTCGCGCTCATGCCGGATGCGAATCTCGGCTGCCGGCTTCGGCAGCGGGTCGATGACGAAGCGGTAGGGCTTGGCGGCCCAACGACCCGAATAGTCCACTCCAATTCGCGGCGTGCGTTTCAGTCGGCCGCGCGGCAGCCGGTAGCCGCGATCTTCGATCCACAAATCGGTGCTCGGGGCGGCCGACTGGGAATTGAACGCCTTATTGATTTCGAGCGCTTTGGTCAACTTGGCCGGACCATTCCATGGGCCGGCGGCTCGAATCAAGACGGCCGAAGGATAGCCTTCGCCGTCGGTGACGACGTTGAGCATCCAGTGAATGCCATAGATGAAGTAAACGTACCAACAACCGGGAGGGCCGAACATCACTTCCGTGCGGACTGTACGCCCCTTGCTGCCGTGGCAGGCCAAATCGTGTGGACCAACGTAGGCTTCGGTCTCGGTGATCAGCACGCTCGTTTCACGCTCGCCGATTCGCCGGACCAGATACTTGCCGATCAGTTCTTTGGCCACCGCGAGCGCCGGACGCGCGAAAAAATCGGGCGCCAAGACGCGCCGGTTCATCGTTGGGGCGGTGCGCGACTCCACGATCCGCGGAGCAACTCTCGGCATAGATTAGTTTTTCGGCCGGCAGTAGGTCAGGGTCAGCAGCGCGTAACCGGTTACCAGGTTGGGATCGCCCTCGAGCCATTTGGCGTTTTCGTTCACCCACGAGCCGTCGGGCTGCTGGCGGCGAGCCAATTCGGCCAGCAGCTCGCCGCGCCAGTCATGCGTTTTGCCGTCGGCGTCTTGGAACTCGTCGTGGCCCATGGCGCTTAGGGCCTTGGCCATGGTGTGGTAGTAGTAATACAACCCGGCCGACCCCATACCTGGATTTTGGGTCAAATCGTAATGGCGCGCGAGCCATTGGACGGCGGCCTTGACGCGCGGATCATCGGGGCCGACGCCGGCAAAGATCATGCTCTTGAGCCCGGCGTAAGTCATCGACGCATAGCTGCGCAGCCCGCCCTCGGGCGTGGTGCCGGCCTGGCTTACTCCGCCCGCGGCGGGCGTGTAGTAAAACCCGCCGTCAGGATTTTTGGCGGCAAACGGCGTGGTGTTTTGTTCGGATTCCAGATTCTGACAGCGCGACACGAAAAGGAGTGCCTTGCGAATGGCTTCGTCATCGGAGCCGCGGCCGACCGATTTCAAGGCGTCGACCAAAAACGCGGTGTTCGACAGATCCGGACGTTTCGAATTGCCGTAGCCGGCGCCACCATAGTTTGTGCTCGAACGATCGAGTTGCTCGGTTTCGTCCCATTGCAAACCTTTGACAAACCGCTCGGCGTTCTTCAGCACCTGATCGTAGCGCTTGTCGCGATTGGCTTCAGAAAAACATTGGATGGACAGGCACGTTTCGTAGTTCTGATAGAGTGACTTTTCCGTGTAAATCCCGCCATCGGGACGCACGAAGCCCAACAGATACTGGAGGCTCTTGGCTACCAGCGGATCGTCGGCCGTGCGGCCGGTTTTCATGATCGCGGTCGCCACCACCGCGGTGACGGCCGGGCCGGCCTGAGCGCTGTAGGAGCCGTCGGCCGCCTGGCCTTTGGCGCGGAAAAACTCCAGGGCCCTGTTGACCGTGTTTTCATACACGCGCTCGCCGGTCGCTGGTTTTTTGGTCGTGTCGGCGGAGCGCGCCGTAGCCGCCACCACGGCGACGCAGAAAAAAACGGCCAAACTCGAGCGGGTCAATCGGACCATGGGATTGCTCCTGGAGCAGATTTTTGTTCCCGGAATCTGCTTGCCGGTCATCCCACGCGGCAAATTCCGGCAGCAACTCGAAGACAAAACGCCTCTTACGGCCGCTGTGGAATTGTTGCACACGCGCTTGGTGAAAACAAGCTTAGCCCCGGGCAACAGGCGACCAACTATCCCCGGTAAGCCAAATATGCCAAAAACATCAGCCATGCAACCAGGACCATTGCACAGAACGCCATCAGCCAAGGTCTTTTGGTGCGGGGAACGAAAACCGGCCGCGGCGGTCGCTCGATCGGCTGTTCGTCGCTCGTTTTCGCAGGCGGTGGGGCTTTGCGCACGCTAGGTATCGTTTTGGCTAGGGAAGTTTCGCCCGTGAACTGATTTACAGGCTTTCAATCATGCCTGGCAGTCAGCTTTCCGGCAGGGTGATTTTAAAACTCTGCCGAAAGCCTGTTTCGAAATCGAACACGTTGTCGAAATCTTCGCGCTGGTCGTCGGTGGTTTTACGCATCTGCCCGATGTCGATCAGATTGAAGACAATTTCTCCGAAATCGCCAGTCGAATTCACGCCCCAACTGTTCAACACGCATTGCGCCATAAAGCCATACTGTTCGAGGGCATATTGCCGAATGGCCTCGCAAAGCTGCTGTCCGGTCAGGTGCCGCTCGGCTTCCTTGGCGCTGCCTTCTTCCGGTTCTTCCTCCTCCTCCTCCTCCTCTTCTTCCGGTTCCGCCGGGCGTTCGATGCCCATGCCTAGCTGTGTGTGGGCGAAATTGAGCGCCTCGAAAACGAACGCGTAGGCGTCGATCTTGTAGCGGCGATCGTCTTTGAGGAGTTTTGCAATCGGATGGGACGGGTCAAGCATGGTGGACGAATAGGTTGGGACAGGTTGTGAAACTAAGGACGCTGTTCAGTGATCTCTTGGTTGGGCCCGGCTCCGCGTTTAAGCACGGTCACGACGTCGCTGGCGTCGATCAACACCCGGCGATGGTCTTCGGTTTCGATGAGCAACTGGCCGGCCAGGATTTCCTGGGCCAAAACCCGCGCGCGGCCCGTCGACGTAATCACGTCGGAGCCTAGCGGAGGCAGTTCCTTTTGCAAGGCTTCATACGTATCGTATTCGTACCGCAGGCAACATTTCAACCGCCCGCAGCGGCCGGAAATTTTGGTCGGGTCGAGAGTGGCTTTTTGTATTTTAGCCATTTTCATCGACACGGGGGGCATTTCGGACAAATGGGTATTGCAGCACACGGGTTTACCGCAATCTCCGTAATCGGCCAGGACTTTGGCTTCGTCGCGCACGCCAATTTGGCGCATTTCGACCCGCGTTTGAAATTCGCTGGCTAACTGCCGTACCAGCTCGCGAAAATCGACCCGGTTTTCCGCCAAATAGTAGACCACCACCCGCTCGCCACCAAACAGGTGCTCCACATCGACCAGCCGCATATCAAGTTTTTCCTGCTCGATCAGCCGCTGGCAGGTTTGAAATTCCTGCCGGGCCTGGTCGAACAACCGCGACCGCTCGCGGGCGTCCTCCGCGGACATCAGCCGCAGAATCTGGCCATGGCCCGGGTCCTTGATTTGTGTGACGGATTGATCGGTAGCCTCGCAGAGCACCTCTCCGATTTCCATCCCGCGATCGGTGCGGACCACGACTTCCACGCCCCGGCGAAAAGTTTCGTCGCGGCTGGCCGAAAAGACTCCCAGCGCTCGCATGACACCCGATCGCACAACGTATTTGGGCATGGTCAGAGTGGAGCTAAAGCGAATTGGACCGCGTTTCCGCGACGAGCACGACGCGCGATCAACCGCCGCCGAGAAAGCGCAAAGTATAGCGGCCCGCCGGGCGAATCGCAAAAGGAGTCGGCGGGTGCCGACGACCCATCACGGCTTGTCAGGGGCCCCCCCAGGAATTAGGCTCGCATTACGCCCTTTGCCAGTGGCATTAACGAAACCGGCTGCAAGTTCCTTAGGCTTTTTGATCGGAACCCATGTCACGGAAACAGGAGCAGCTTTACAACCAGCTGTGCCAGCACGCCCGTGAAACGGCCCTGTTGGCGGCGACCGAGTCGATCCTTGGCTGGGATGAACGGACGAAAATGCCCCCCGAGGCGGCCGAGTATCGGGCCGAGCAAATGACCCTATTGGCGGGGATTATTCACCAGCGCCGCACCGATCCGCAGATTGGCCAGTGGTTGGGCGAGTTAGCCGAAAGCGCGCTGGCGGCCGATCGGCACAGCGATAGCGGCACCGCGATCCGCCAACTGAAGCGCGATTACGACAAGCGGATCAAACTGCCTCAATCGTTGGTCGAGGAATTGACCCGCACCGCGTCGCTCGGTCAGCACGCCTGGCAAACAGCTCGGGCGAACAATCATTTTTCGTCCTTACAGGCGGTGCTCGAAAAGACCTACGAGCTCAAGCGCGCTCAGGCCGAAGCGCTTGGCTATGAGCAAAACCCTTACGATGCGCTACTGGACGATTTTGAGCCCGGCGAATTGACCTCCAACATCAGCGGCGTGCTGGCCGACTTGCGCGAGGCTCTATTGCCGCTGGTCACCGCGATTGCCTCAAGTAGCCGCGGCCCCGACGTATCCATTCTTTCGCGCCGCTATCCGCTCGAGTTGCAGGAATGGTTCAGTCGCGGCGCGGCGGCCAAGATCGGTTTTGATTTCCGCCGCGGCCGCTTGGATGTGACAGCCCACCCGTTTTGCACCGGACTGGGCCCGCACGACTGCCGGATCACGACGCGATATGAAGAACATTTTTTCAATTGCGCGTTTTTCGGCACGCTGCACGAAGCCGGACACGGCATCTACGATCAGGGACTGCGGACCGACGTTTACGCGCTGCCGCC
>JACQFF010000107.1 GCA_016200205.1 Planctomycetia bacterium | reverse complement strand
GACTACTCGGAGGTGATCGACCTGTGCCGCAAGGGCATCGCGGCCGGACTGAAACGCAATTACGAGGACTACGCCCGCCGGCTGATGAGTTGGGCCTACAATCGCCGCGGCGAGGTACGAGCCGCGGCGCAACAGGATCGGGAAGCTTTGGCCGATTTCGAGGCGGCCGTGGAGCTCAACAACCATTCGTGGCGGGCCATTCATAACCGCGCAGTGAGCTATGCCTACCTGGGCCGCGTCAAGGAAGCGATGGCCGATTTCGACCGGACGATTAAGCTCAAAAAAGACTACGCCAACGCGTATTTCAACCGTGGCGAATTGCGGAACACCGAGGGCGACATCGAGGGCGCCGTGCGCGATTACACCTCCGCCATCGATCTTGGGCCGGCGGATCCGACCATGTTCAATCGCCGTGGCCACGCGCTATATCGCATGCAACGATTCGGCGAAGCGCTCGGCGATTATGCCCAGGCACTTGAAATCGATCCGCAAGACGTGGCCACGCTCGTCCACCGCGGCGACACGTACGCCGACATGGGCAAATACGCCGAGGCCGCGGGGGATTATCGCGAGGCCGTGCGAATCGATCCCAAGTTGGGACGCGCCTATCAGAGCGCGGCTTGGCTGATGGCCACTTGTCCCGACGAACACTACCGCAACGACAAGTTGGCGATCGAAGCCGCCCGCAAGGCGATTGCGCTGGACGGCGGCGACGACTACCGCTATTTGGAAACTCTAGCGGCAGCGCAAGCCAACGCCGGCTTGTTCAAGGAAGCCAAGGAAACGCAGGAAAAAGCCATCGCCAAGGCTCCCCGCAGCGAACTGGTGCCGGCCGAAAAGCGCATGGCCCTGTACCAGCGCGAGCTGGCCTATCGCGATCCAGCGCGGCAGTCGTTCGCGCCGGTCGGGGGCGAAGACCAGGCGAGCCCCGCTCGCCAGGCCTCTGCCACTTCGAAAAACCCGCGCCGCCCGCCGCGCCCCAATCCTCGCAACCGGAACCAACCCGCCGGTCTACGCTAGCACCTCTCTTGATTCGCGACGGCCGGATCGCCATATTGACTGTACATCTATTTAGAGCCTATCCGAGAACCGTCTCGGAGAAGGGGACAGTCCCATTTTGCTCCCCGACCATCCTGCGGATGGTGCCCGCCGCAAAATCGGGACAGTCCTCGACGGTTCACGGATAGGCTCTTAGTACGGTCAGGGGCCGAGTCCAGCATCCCAGCGCCGAATTGAAGGGAGTCGAAAATGGCAGGAGTGGTCGAACAGCAAGGCCGCCGCAAGGTTTTATCGATTATCGACAGCGTCGACGCGCCCGATACGCTGAGCTTACAGTTGACCATCGAAGACCGCGACACGATCGACGATTTGCTGACTTATCCGGCCGGCGGCGAGCGCGAGTTGTTTGCGCTCAACGCCCTGCGGATCGGCGTGTTGGCCCTGCGGCAAGCGCGGGGCCGCATCGACGCCGATCTGATTCAGCGCGAAACGCAGCGGATGCTGAGCGGACTGGAAGGGCAATTGACGGCCCATGCCGCGCAGATGCAAGACAAGCTGGCCGCGTCGCTCAAAGAGTACTTCGATCCCCAGAGTGGCCGCCTGCACGAGCGCGTACAGCAGTTGATAAAGCAGGATGGAGAATTGGAGCAAGTCCTGCGCCGGCAGATCGGCGGCGAAGATTCGGAACTATGTAAAACGCTGCTAGGCCATTTTGGCCAGCAAAGCCCGCTGATGAAGCTGCTCAACCCTAGCGAGTCGGAAGGTCTGTTGATGGCCCTTCGGCAAACGGTCGAATCGCAACTCACGGCCCAGCGCGATCACGTCTTGAAAGAGTTCTCGCTCGATAACAAAGAGGGGGCCCTGGCGCGGATGATCGGCGAACTGACCACCAGCCACGGCCAACTGACCGACGCCCTGCAAAAGAAGATCGACACGGTCGTGGGCGAGTTCTCGCTCGACAAGGAAGATTCGGCCCTCAACCGGCTGGTGCGCAACGTCGATCGGGCGCAGAGCACGATCACGCGGGAGTTTTCGCTCGATGACGACGATTCGTCGTTGGCCCGGCTGCGGCGCGAGCTGATGACGGTTTTGGAAAAGCACACGGCCACGAATTCGGCTTTCCAGGAGGAAGTCAAAATCGCCCTGGGCAAGATGGTTGCGCGGCGCGAAGAAGCCGAGCGCTCGACGCGGCACGGGCTGGTGTTCGAAGACGCCGTGTGCCAGTACCTCGAATACCACGCGCAGCAAACCGGCGACATCGCCGCGAGAACCGGCGCCACGACCGGTCTTATCAAGAATAGCAAAGTCGGCGATTGCGTGCTGGAACTCGGACCGGACAGCGTCGCGCCGTGCGCCAAGGTCGTGGTGGAAGCCAAAGAACGAGCCGGCTGCACGCTGGCGGAAGCCAGGGCTGAAATCGAAACGGCTCGCAAGAATCGCGATGCTCAGATCGGCCTGTTTGTATTTTCGAAGAAAACTGCCCCGAGCGAGCTGGCGGAAGTCCATCGGCTCGGAAACGACGTGTTCGTCGTGTGGGATCCTGAAGACCCGACCACCAATTTACACCTGAAAATCGGCTTGACGCTGGCTCGCGCGCTGTGCATCCGCGTCGAGCAGCAGACTCAGTCGCAAGCGGCCGACTACGACGCCATCACCAAGGCGGTATTGGAAATCGAAAAGCAGTCGCAATTCCTCGGTGAGGTCACGACCTCGGCCGAGACGATCAAATCGGGCGCCGACAAAGTGCTGGAACGCATCAGAAAAACCCGCAGTTCGCTCGAACGGCAAGTCGAGATCCTGCAAGCACGGATCGGCGACTTGAAACATTCGACCAGCGGGCAATCTGCCGATTAGTTTCGCTCCGTCATGCTTTGTGCGGGGATGCCCCTGGGCACTCCAGGCGAGTCGTGGCGAGCATGAGACACAAATGGCATCGTTGCCGCGAGGCGATAACCGCTCGCTCGTGCCGCGATTCCGTTCGCAATCGCCACGACGAGCGTTGCAATCTGCACTCCGCGGAATCCTCCCAAAACCAAGGGCCAATCACGCGGCGAAATACCGGGTGTCACGAGGACATATGCCCGGCTTCCGACAACCACCAGAAACTCGCTAATCACCAGCAATGACACGATGCCCCATACAAGTTTTTTCGTGCCGAGCATCAACCACAGGTAAGGGACCTCGAACGCAATGGAGATCAGGGTCAGCGCAAGCACGAGAATTCCGAAGGCTTGCACGCCGTACAGCACGATGCCGCCTCGCGCCACACCGATCGCCGCGGCAAGGTAGCCAGTCATGCCAAAAACCTGTAACAGCGTAAGCTGACGATTTGACTGAGGCGAACACTCCTTGATTCCCTCCTGCGCGATCCGCAATTGCAGAATGCCTCTCATCATCCACAACGGTATTTGAATGCAAGAGAATACGGCCGCCGTGAACAGCCAGCCTGTCCCCAGAATGTCTCGCGTGTGTTTCAAATAAATCCCGTCAATCCGCAGCGTTGTTGCGAGGGCCGCCAATAAATAGATACTGCATGTCAAGGCCAACGTTCCCAGCAGGATCCGCAGGAGATTCGAACCCGAAAAAAGCGCGGTCCAAACCGCCAGCGCAACCACTTGCGAGAAGAAACAGCCTAAGGCAAAACCTTCGGCGATGACACGCGGGTAAAGGGTTGTATTTAAAGGGTAAAGGTCCAACAGTGTTTCAATAGCGGCCTTCGCCTCCAAGACTACGATGTCGAAGGCCAGGTTCGCTACCAACACTTTGCCGACGAACACAAGGTCGCGGCGGGGAATCATCCAAATAGGTTCACGCACTGCTGTTCCTCGGATCTTGCGAACCGGCAAACCGGTCGGCCAGCCGAAAGGCCTCTGATCATAAGAACGTCTGGAATGCGACAAATCAAGCCGAAGTAGAGTTCGAAGACCAAATCACCGGTTCAAGAACTTCGGCCAGATGGCATCGCTGACAAATAAGCCTTCTCGCGTCATCCGCAGGCGATTGCCGTCATCCTCGAGTAAACCCAACGCGGTCATCCGCGAGAGCGGTTCGCCGACAAGCGAATCGAGTTGGTAGCCGGTCTTCGCCGCAAAAGCGGTTCGCTCGATCCCCTCCAGACGCCGCAGGGCGAACACCAGCATTTCCCGAGCCCGGTCGGCCGGCGCAAGCGTTTCGCTGTCGGCCACCGGCGATTGCCCGGCCAGCACCCGCTTGAGATAAGTCGTCGTGCTGCGGTGGTTCATTTCGCGGCGGCCCTGCACGTATCGGGCCGCGCCCGGCCCAACGGCGAAATAACTCTCGCCGGACCAATACACTTCGTTATGGCGGCAGCGATGTCCCGGCCGGGCGAAGTTCGAGACTTCATAATGTTCGAAGCCGGACGCCGTGAGCCTGTCGATCGCGGCGGCGTACATGGCCCGTTCGAGTTCTTCGTCGAGACGTCCCAATTCGCCCTCGATGAGTCGACTCCAAAACGCCGTGCCCCGCTCAAAGGTCAGGCCATAGGTGGAAACGTGATCCGGCTCCAGCGCCAGCGCGGCCGCCAGATCGGCTTGCCAAACCTCCAGATTCTCGCCGGGCACGCCGAAAATCAAATCGAGCGACACCGAGGCGATCTTTGCTTTGGCCAGCTCCACGGCCTGCCGCAACCGATCGCCCGTGTGGTCGCGCTCGAGCGTCCGCAGCTTCGCGGCGTCGAATGACTGTCCGCCAAGACTCAGCCGGTTCACGCCTGACGCGGCCAACAAGTCGACCATTTCGCGATTCGTGTCGGCCGGGTTGGCTTCCACGCTGAATTCATAACCCTCGGCCAAAGGAAACCAACCGCGAACCGCCCGAATCAAACGTCCAAGACTCTCAGGCGGCAGATGCGTGGGCGTCCCGCCGCCGAAAAACAGCGTGTCCACTTCGCGCGGCTCACCCAAGCTTTGCAATTCGAGTTCGATAGCCCGCAGGTAATCATCAATCAAGTCGTCCCGTCCGGCTACGAGCGTAAAGTTGCAATAGCCGCACCGGTGCCGGCAGAACGGCACGTGGACATAAGCGGCGCGGGGGATAGGAAACTCGGCGGACATGTTGAGCGATTGGTGGTTAGTGGTCAATGGCCGGTAGTTGGACATTCCGCCCTCCTACCTCCTGCCTCCAGCCCCCAGCCTTAAACCCACAAATAAAGCCGGTCGTCGAACATGTCGGGCAGGGCGCGCTCGACCACATCGCGGATCCGCGTGCCACTGTAGCGGGTGCTGAAATGCGAGGCGATGATCAGCTCGTTCTTGAATTTCTGGCGCCGCTCGATGATGTCGTCCAAGTGCATGTGCCCGAACTTGTGAATCTTGTCCTTGCGATGCGAGGGAGCCACGAAGGTCATTTCCAACACCAGCACTTGAGCCTCGTACATCGCCGGGCAATTGTCCAAACCTTCTGGCGCGCTGTCGCCCAAGTAGGCGAAGCGAGCGACGCGGCGCTCCTCGGTGACTTCGGTTCCGCCGATGCGCAAATCCCGAATCTGCGGCCCCGTGAGCGATTGATATTCGCTCTTGAGCTTCCGCCGTCGTTCCCAAACCACGAAGCCCAGCGAAGGCACGGTATGCTTGGTCGCCGAAACCGTCACGACGTGCTCGCGCGACAGTTCGATTTCCGCCCCAGGCTCCAGCGGCTTCAATTCGCAAGGCATCCGCCCGCGATCGAGTCGGGTGAAGAGCTTCAAGATCTTCTCCACGTGCTCGATCGTGGCGGTCGGCAGGTAGATCGTCGGCGGCTCCATTTTCATCATCCGCCGGCGGGCCACATAGACCGGGATCGCCGCCAGGTGATCGAGATGGGCGTGTGAGACGAACCAGGTGCCGGTGGCCATGAACGACCACGGCTGCCCACCCAGGTCGAAGCCGATTTTGAACTCCGGCACGCGCCAGTACGTCTGCACCGCCGCGCGCGAATAGCCCTCAATCGTCAGATCCTTATGGACCAGTGTTTTGACCGGCATGTTATGGATCATGACCTGCTTTCCACGTTCGGCAATTTGAAGCGGCGAATCACTCAGTGTAGGAGCCTTGGGCCAGCGACGGAAGGGCTCGACAGGGCTCGTGTCGACAGGGCTCGGCGGGCGCCGGGCGCCAGTGGCTTATCCGGCAATGTTCGTCTGCGACACGCTCGCTGCCGCATGCCGATCGGCCGCGCATACTCGAAACTGATCAAGCGCGACGAGCGGGACGCGTATCCGGTGTATACTCATGAAATCAGCACTCGCTTTCGTAAACAGGGGTATCGCATGTTTCGAGCCGCCAGCGGCATTTGGGCTTTACTGGGAGGTCCCTTCGTCATCCTGCTGGCCGCCGCCGCTGACACCCCGGGTTCGCGGGCCAGCGACAAGCGGGCGCTCGCGCCGGCACAGGCGTATGTCGGCGAGTGGAAGGGGGTCGCTCAGCCCAAGCGCGGATCAAATCAGGGGGCTTGGACCGAAGAAGCGCAGTGGGCCTGGCGATTTGCCGACGGTCGGGCCGAACTGGTTGCTCAATTTACCCACGACAAATACTATTCGCAGTTGCAACTACAAGCCGGTGACAAGCCGGGCCAATTCGTCCTCTTGGCGACTTCCACCGGCGGCGATATCGAGACGAAGCCAGCGCCGCGGCGGTTCGTCGGCGCAATGTCTGACGGCGCGCTGGTGTTGACGGCCGAACAAGCCGTCGATGACGAGCCCGCGAGGATTTCGCTGCGGTTGGTGGCCGGCGGCGACCGGATGCTGGTGCTGTACGAGCGCCGCGTCGGGGGGGCGTATGCCCGGTTGGCCGAAGTCGGCTCGACGCGCAAGGGAAGCTCGTTTGCGCAAAACGTCACCACCGGGCCCGAGTGCGTGGTCACCGGCGGCTTGGGAACCATCGCGGTGGAGCATCAAGGCAAAAAATATTATGTCTGCTGCATTGGCTGCCGCGATCTGTTCCAAGACGATCCCGAAGGTGTGCTGGCCGAATATCGCCAGCGCAAAGCGGCCGAGCGCGCGGGCAAGACCGAGTGAGCAACAGCCTACGCCGCAACGCGACGCGGGATCACGCGCTGCGGCACTGCCGGCGGGATTTCCAGCGGCAGTAGGGGCTCGGTGGCCTCGGGCATCTGACGATTGCGAGTGAGATACGTCAACAGCGCCGGAAGCATGATCAGGGAAGTGAACAAACAACACGTCACGCCGAGGGTCAATACGCGACCCAGGCTTTGCAGTCCCTGATGCGACGCGATCATCAGCGAGCCGAAGCCCACCAGCGTCGTGAGCGCGTCGACGAGCACGGCCACGGCGGTGCCGGGCGACATTTTATAGGGGCCTTGCGACTCGCGAAACTCGTGCACGATGTGCACCCCGTAATCGACGCCGATCCCCAAGATCAGCGGCAAGGCGATCAAATTCGCCGGGTTGAGCGGAATATCCAACACGCCCAGCAGGCCGAACATTTGCAACACACCGACACCCAGCGGCAGCGCCGCCAGAATCGCGTAGTGCACGCTTTTGAAGTCGAGCACCAGCACGCCCAAGATCACCAACAGCGAATAAATGGCCGCTTCCTGGTAACTCTGTTTCATCTCGAGTGAAGCTTCGTGGGCCTGCAGCGGGTTGCCGGTCACCTGCGGATCGACCGTGCGCACTTCCTTGACAAAATGGCCCAAAGCGTTGGTGTCCCAAATGTCGCCGCGGCCATAGATCTTGAGCAGATATTTGCCATGCTGGCCGACGAAGCGGTCGACCAGGCTGGCCGGCAAGTCGGTCAGCGTGGGCGGCTCGGGATTCGCGATACTCTTCAAAATGTGCAGGCGGCTCAGCAGGTCGCCAGCCATTTCTTGCTGAAATCGCGAGAGCTGCGCGTAGCAGTCCTCCGGCGGCATACGCCGCAACTGATCGCGCACGACTTCCAACTGCCGCGAACATTTTTCATCGACCCGGCCACGGCTCAACAGATCCTGCACGCATCCAAAAACCTGCCCGAGTCTTTCCGGCTTGTCCACCGTGATCAACGGCGGGCGTTCGGTCAGCGCGCTCAAACGATGTTGAATTCGCGCGATGATCGGCTGCTTCACCTGGTCGTCGACCGGCAGCAAGGAGACGATTTCCTCCGTCCGCTCCACGGAGTCGAGTTTCAGGAATTCCGCCTTGCGGGCCAGCAATTCCTCCCGGCTGTCGGCAATCGACAACGCGTACCAGACGCTTTGATTGCACTCGGCCAAGAGCTTCTTTTCCAAAGCCACGCTTTCCAGCCCTTCGGCCTGCATGTTGAGCAGGTTGTTGTCGTACCACAGCCGGCCGAGGCCGGCGGAAGCGACCGCCGTGAAGGCCAACGTCACGGCCAGCGTGAGCCTAGGAACTTTCAACAAGGGAGCAATCCAGGCGTGAACCGCCAACGGCCTGGGCATCCGAACACCCCAGCCGCTGCGGTCAACCAGATAGATGATGGCCGGCAGCAGGACCAATTCCGAAACCGCGCACAACAGCAATCCGCCACCGGCGATGATACCCAATTCGGCCACCCCCTTGAAGCTGGTAAAGCCCGCCGCGAAGAACGAGATGGCCGTGGTGATCGCGCCGGTGGTAATCGCCGGACCGGCGCCGCGCGCGGTTTCGAGCAGCGCATCCTCGCAATTGAGATTATCGCCCCGCAGTTGCAAGTAGCGGGCAACGTAATATACGCCGTAATCGATCCCGATGCCGATCAACGTCACGGTAAACGAGACACTCAAGATGTTCAGGTGCCCGACAGTGAGCGTGACATAGCCGAACGCCCAAGCCATGCCCACCAGCAGAATCAGGTTGGCCAACAGCGCGTGCCGCACGCCGCCAAACCCGGCGACGAACAACAGCGCAACGCCGACCATCGACACAAGGCTGGCCCAGAACATCGACGTCTGGCTGGAGCGCATCTCGTCGTTTTCCATGATCGGCAAGCCGGTCAGGCCGATTTTCGTGTCGGGATGACGGGTTTGGGTCTGAGCGATCAGCGCTCGCAGCGCGTCGGTGGCTTCCGTGCAATGATTGAAACTGTCTTCGCCGCGCGCCAACCGCAACAGCACAAACCCGAGCTGCCCCTGCTTGGTCAGCAGGTATTCGCTGTTCAGTTCGCTCAAGATAGCGAACGACGAGGGCATTTCGGGCCAGGGCGATTGATAGCGCCGCCGCTGTCCGAGCGATTCGCTCAAGCTGCTGGAGAGCCGCTGCAACTTGTCGCGCGTCTCGGCGACGCCGCGGGGATCGCCCCGGGCGGCCACCTCCAACTGCTGGCACATGCCGCCGGCCATATTGCCCAAGTTCAGCGGCGACCAATCACCCGCCAGAATCGGCGAGAGCTCCGTCAAAAACTGGTCGACGCCCAGCAGTTCCTCGGGCGAAAGATAATGCAAACCCTTCGATCGGATCTTGCCCAGGTCGACTTCGTGCAGAACCGCGTGAAACAGACGATCTTCACGCGCCAGCGCCGCCGACAGTTCTTCCAGCACCGGCACGACCTGCTCGCGGCCCTTGCCCTCGACCACCACGACGGCGTCGTCTTCGTCGCCGAATTCCTTGATGTATTCGATCCACAGCCGGTTGTAATTGCTTTTGGGATTGAGCAAATCCAAGCGGCTGGTTTGATACCCGAGCAGCGTTCCCGTCAAATAGCAAGCCGCTGCCGCCAAACCCAGCGCGATGGCGATCGTCGCGACGGGATAGGCCAAAATCAACCGCGTGCCGAAGACGAACGGGCGCGCTAGAAATAACTGATCGGCACTCGATTGTCCTTCCATGGACGTTCCGTGGCCTCGGAGCTTGAGGTGTCGCGTCAAAGGGGTCGCCGATTCCTGGCAACCCGGGGGCGGCATTCTAGCGGGGGGCAGCCACTGGCGACAAGACGAATCGTCCGCCTGCTCAGGAGGCGCAATCAATTGGAATTGAAGGGCTTGCGCGATTGCTGGCCAGCGCGAATCCCACGCCGCCCAAGATTTTCCCTTTGAATCGCACCCTCAGTCGGGAAGCGGCCGGCCCTTGGTCTCGGGACAGAACCAAATCAGCACCAGCCCGACGAGATATACCAGGCTCGTAATGGCGCCGGTGCGGGCGTAGTCTTCGTGGAAAGCATTTAACAATTGGCCGCTGCCCAACGTGCCGGCGGCCGCCAACACACGGCCGAAATTGAACGCAAAGCCTTGGCCGGTGGCGCGAATCCGCGTTGGAAACAGCTCCGGTAGATACAGCGGCAGCCAGCCGTAAAAACCGGCCGTCAATGCGCCTGCCACGCCAATCAACAGCAAAAACTCGCTATCGAATGCCATCGGCACGCGGAATAAATAGGCACAAACCAACAGCGAGCCCAGGCTGAGCACGAAGTACGAACGCCGGCGGCTGAACCATTCGGCAAAATAACCGGCCAGCACGCAGCCGATGATGGCGCCTATTGCCGAGCAAATCTGCGTGTAGGACCGCGCGGTCGCTGCCCCTCCGGAAATCTTATCGGCCCAGGAGGGAGCCCATTGAATCGAGCCCCACGTGCCCAACAGGGCAATCGCTCCCAAGCAGGTGCCAAGCACCGTTTTATGTAACACGCCAGGCTTGAAGATGTCAGCAATCCGCGCGGGCGGAGCGTTTTGGGCCGCGTGTTGCCAGCGCTCGGACTCCGGGACGAAGATCCGTACAAAAAAGGTCAGTAGAGCCGGAGCCGCACCCACGAACATCAGCAGTCGCCAGCCCGACTGATCGGCGGCGATCAACTTGGTCACCCAATCGTCGGACATACCGACCCACCGCAGGGCATTGGCGGCGGCTTCGATGAACTGTGCCATGGCCAGCCCGACCAAAGCGATCAACAGAAATCCGACGTTCGCCCCGGCGCCAATCAAGCCGGCCAGCATTGGCCGCGATCGGGTGGGCCAGATTTCCATCACCAGCGCCACGCCCAACGACCATTCGCCCCCCATCCCCAGCGCGGCGATGAACCGCAGCGCGGCCAATTGCCAGGGCGATTCGGCAAAACCGCACAAGCCCGAAAAAATGGCGTAGGTAAACACGCTCCACACCATTGCCCGGACCCGGCCCACGCGGTCGCCCAGCCAACCGAAGAGCAATCCCCCCGCCGCCGCCCCCACCAGAAATACCGCGGTGATGCCGGCCAACCAATTGCCGATGTTGGTAGCCGCGTCGGCTCCCATCAATTCGCGCAGCGCCGGCCGCGCCACCAACGGAAACAGCCCCATTTCCAAGCCATCGAACATCCAGCCTAGGAACGCCGCCGTAAGAGCCATGAACTGCGCACGGGCAACGACGGTTGCCGTCGCGTGCGCGGTCGAAGGCGATTTCATCATAGGATCCTCGACTCGTTCTCCCTCGCCCGCTGGGAGAGGGCCGGGGTGAGGGCGCATTTTGGTTATCTCCCAGTTCCCGTTTCCCTCACCCTAATCCTCTCCCGGCGGGAGAGGG
>JACQFF010000104.1 GCA_016200205.1 Planctomycetia bacterium | reverse complement strand
CAAGCTCGTCATCACGACCAAGCCGCCAGGCGCGCCCCAATGAGGGCGTGTGGTTCACCGGTCGCCGCGGTTTCAGTATGGCGCTAAGAACCTATCCGAGAACCGTCGGGGACTGTCCCAATTTTGCGGAGTCTTCGGAGCAAAATGGGACTGTCCCCCTCGCGGCCACGGTTCTCGGATAGGTTCTAATGCGCCAAGCCGGCCAACAGCGAATCGAGCAACGTATCGTCGAGATTCAGCGCATCGGCGACCTTGTCGGCTTTGACGAGAATCGCCTTGGTTTTCGGGGTGCCTTCGTGCCCCAGGTGCTCGAAGTACTTGGCGATCGGGCCATGATTCAAATCGACACGGTTCAGGTCGAGATGCTCGAGCCGGTTGACGATCCATGCCGGGATTACCGGGACAGTCGGGCTGGTCGACGTGCTGGCCAAGGCCGAAGCCACGCCCGCATCGCCGGTACCTGTCGACGCCGGCGCAAACGGCCCGCCGGCACCGATGTTGATGAACTGCAACCCGGTCGAGTTGGTCATCGTGTGAGTCTGGGCGAGTGTGGTATCGCTGGCGCCGACCAGGCCATCCCGGTTGAAATCATACAAGTTGGAAATCGGAATGTTCGCGTTCGCGTTTGCGAGGTGGGTTTGGACGCGGGTGATATCGCTGGCGCCGACCTTGGCCACAGTCGCAGTGTTGGACGAGCCGGTATCCGCAATTTCATTGCCGTAGAAGAACACGTCGTTGGCGGCCAGGCCGGTATTGGCCGTGGCCTTCACGGTCACTTCCAGCCACTGTTGTTTCATGGCGCCATCGGCCCAAATCAGCTCGACGCGGTCCGAACCGCTGACGCCCGCACCAGAGCGCACCGCGACGCTGGTAGGATTGGGGGCGCTTGCCCAAGTGCCCGGCGAGTTGTCGTTGCCCACCTTGAACGTGAAATCGTTCAAGATGTTGGCCAGCGTGATTGCCCCGTGAGCGCCGCCGCCCTTCAAGTCGACCATGATGCCGTTGATCCCTTTATCGTACATCGTGGCGTTGGCCCACGTGGCCGCCCCGGAGCCGGGCAGATAGGCCGATTTGTCAGTGGCGATGGCGTTGTCGTCGCTAAACGCGTTGGGTGTCTGCGGGTTGCTTCCGCCGGACAGATCGTATCGCGTCGACCCCGCGTAGAACAACAACCGGCCAACGATCGTTGAGGACTGAATTCCGATTTTCAACGCATCTAGACTAAGCGTGGGATTAAGCACATCCCAATCGCCGGGGGGGGAGTGTGAGCTGTCGGTGTTGTATTGTTCAATCGCCCACGGCCAGACGCTCGGATTCCAACCCGCGGCGCTGGGCGGTGGCACCTGGGGGTCGGAATACTGAGTTGTGCCACTCGCAATTGCAATCCACAGGCTGTAAACACTTTGATTCAGGAGTGGCGCCAACGCTGCTGCGTAAGAGCGCGACATGTACAGAATTGGGTAGACGCCGGGGACGTGGGTCTGAAACTGCGCAGTCCAATCGTTCACCCAGGCGGCCATTGCCGACCAGCCCGCAGTCGTGCTGGTCCAGGCAAATGAAAAGCCTCCGTTCCCACTATCATCTTCCAAATTGAGCATTGGGCGCAAGTTCGACGAAGTGAAATACCCAGCGGCGATTTTGTAGAAATGATCTGCTTCGGCATTCGCATCAGCAAGGACCTGCGAACTTTGGCTTGGATCGGTTACCCTAGTGCTTTGGTCATCGTATGGGTTTACTTCATCAGGATCGGCATAGTGATATGGTGCGACCGTCAGTATCAAGGCTGCATCCTGTATATAGGTGGGCCACGCGGATGAAATGTAGCCATTCCCCTGCGTGGCCTTTATGAAGGCAAAGGTCTGTCCAATTTGAGACCAAGCCGGTTCAGTATTATTTCCTGAAACGTCGAGACCGAGTATAAAAGTCGTGCCTGTAGTGGTGAAGTTGTTCTGGTTTGACCACGTGCCGCCCCCCGTGCTCCCCAGCGCATGGACCTCCCAGTAGTAGGTGGTGCCGGCGCTCAGCGTGCCGGTCCAGGTGTAGCTGGTGGTGTTCTGGCTCACCGTCACGTTGAAGCCGTTGCTGGGCGTGCCGCCGGGCTGATTCGGGTCCGTCGGCAAGTCGCCAAGGTTGGTCGAAACGATGATCCGATAGCCGAGGTTGCCGGAAACTTGGGACCAGGAGAACTGGGGCTGCGTGACAACGCCTGTCGCGCCGTTGGCCGGAGCGCTCAGCGTCGGGGCCGGCAGGCTCGCCGCCGCAGTGGTGAAGTTGTTCTGGTTTGACCACGTGTGGTACTGCGTGCTGCCCAGGGCACTTCCCAAGGGATTAACTAAGTGCGTCCCCGGCAGCTCAGGGAACAGGCCACCGATTGACAACAAATTTCGATTTTCGAGCGCTTCAAAGCCAGGCCGGCGGTTGTGGACAGAAAGCCCGAGCATGTTCCGTCGCGGTTTGCTGGTGCGACCTTCGGATCGAGTGGCCCATTTCGGAAAACGAAGACCTCGACTCATGGTGAAGCCTCTCAGCTGAGATTTCCCATATGGGCTGAGCCCGAAACTAATCCAGGCTCGCAATAGCCACGGTTATACGCCCCCCCCCCAATGTCCAGCGCGCGGTGAATTTTTCTCCGTTTTCTCCCCGGTCACCCCGCTTTCTTGGTTTGCGTGGCTGGAATTATGCTCCGACGAGTTACTTTGCAGGGATGCGGCGCTCGTAACGCGCGGACTTTCCCCCTGGGACCAGTCTTTTCCGGCGGCCACACGTGTAATCCCATGGGGGAGCGATTGCAAGGAAAGCGACTTGAGGATAGTGGTGCAGTTTATCGGGAGTAAAGGGAGGACGCGCTAGCCAGGAATTCAGCGGCGTCCAAACAGAAACCACAGCGCCAGCCCGACCAAAATCAGCACGCCAAGTACCACCGGGGCCATACATCCACCACGCCGGCGCTACATTTTCTTTCCCACTGCCGCGGCCACTTTGCGGCACATGGCCATCGTCTCTTCGAACTGTTTAAAATTCATCGATTGATAGCCGTCGCTCAAGGCGTTTTCCGGATCGGGATGCACTTCCATGATCAAGCCGTCGGCTCCGGCGGCCACGCTGGCGGCGGCCATCTGCGGAACCAGGTAGGTGTGGCCCGTGCCGTGGCTAGGGTCGACGACGACCGGCAAATGCGTTTTGCCATGCAAATAGACGACCGTGGCAAGTGGGAGCGTGAAACGCGTGTGCGTTTCGAACGTGCGAATTCCGCGCTCGCAGAGCATCACGTTGGGATTGCCGGCATTGAGGATATACTCGGCCGCCAACAGCAACTCCTCGATGGTGGCGCTCGGCCCGCGCTTCAAGAGCACCGGGCGGTCAGTGTCGCCAACCGCTTCCAGCAGGCGGTAGTTTTGCATATTGCGGGCCCCGACTTGCAGCACGTCGGCGTAGCGACACACCAGCGGCACGTCTTCGGTGGCCACGACTTCAGTTACGACGGCCAGTCCGGTGGCGTCGCGGGCCGCGGCCAACAGCTTGAGCCCTTCTTCTTTCAAGCCTTGAAAGCTATAAGGACTGGTGCGCGGTTTGAACGCCCCGCCGCGCAGTGCCGTGGCGCCGGCCGCTTTGACGGCTTTGGCGGTGGCCAGAATTTGCGATTCGGTTTCGACCGAACAGGGACCGGCGATGACGCCGATCGTGCCGTTCCCCATTTCCAGGCTGCCGACTCGAACCGTGGTCGGCTCTGGTTTGACTTCGCGACTGGCGACTTTATACGGCGCCAGAATCGGCACGACTTCCGCGACCCCCGGGCCGCTTTCCAGCGATTCCTTGTGCGTCTTTCGATCGTCGCCCACTGCGGCGATGACCGTCCGTTCGGTGCCGACGATCACGTGGGCCTTCAAGCCCAGAGACTCGATCCGCTGGACCATGTGTTCGACGTCCCTGGGCGTGGCCTCCTTTTTCATGACAACGATCACGTGGCGCTACTCCTGTAAATGAGTGTGTTGTGGAAGAGGGCAAATACGACTTCACGAATAAAAAAAGCCCCGAGACTGTTTCTGAGTCTCGGGGCTGGTGTTTTGTCGCTTGTGGGGAAGGAATCTTTGTTAAACTCCTCCTCCGGCCCCGCGACCCGGCGGGCTAAAAAAGTAAAAGAAGCCAGAATAATTCGTCCAAGTCGCGTTCATGCTGGTATTGTGTATTGGCCGGCGGCCAATTGCAAGCGGCCAATCGCCAAGGGTGTGGCAATACTTATTGGCGGAGGTTTTTACAGGGGGCGATTCTATGGCTGGGTCCCAACGGGACCACCTGCAAAAACCAGGGGCAACGCCCCTGGTTTGCGTATACGAAACGATCGGTAAGCCCCAACGGGGCGTTCTGAGGTCGCCCCGTGGGGGCTTTGATTGCGGGTTGAAATCGCACCCAGGGGCTCACGCCCCTGGCTATTGCAAGGCTGTAATTCAGATCGATACTCTCCTGGCTTTCAGCGCGCCCTAACTACCAGAGAAACTTGCCGCACCAATCGCCATTCTCGCCAACCCCCGTGCGTCGTGCTGGCGGTTTCGCGGCGAAAACTACCGCGTGACCGCCGGTAAATTGGCCACATTCGTCGCGCCATCGGCCGACTGCGGGGCCATCGAAAACGCATTGACGGAGGAATTCGCGGCCGCGCTAACGGCGTTTCCGCTCCCGGTTTCCGCCAAGAGCTGGCTGTAGGCCCGCGTGCTTGAAATGGGATTGTATCGTCCGCCATTCATCGCTCCGGGGCGAACGTAGGACACCAGTTGTCCTTCGCGGCGGACTCGCTGGATCAGGCCATTGAGTTCGGCGATTTGGTCCCAGTTCTTCCGCACTTCCCGGCCGTTGATTCTGACCGTTAGTTGCGCACCGACCGCGTCGGGCTTTTGCATTTGATAAAAACCTTGGCTGGAGACCGCTTTGAAAAACTGGTCCGATTCACTGTTGGGAATATCGAGCTGCCAACGTTCGTGAACCTCGGGCTGCGAACTTGCAAGCGTCATCGGCGGCCACGAATCCTTAGCGGACTTTCTGAAGGGAATCCAGCTCTTGGACTGCTTGGGCTTGGTCGGATTGCTTTCCAGCGCGAATTTCACCAGCGCGTACCCAGCGCGGCCGGCGGGATGAGGATAGGTGATCGACAGCGTGCCGATCGATTGGTCGCTCAGGGGACTGCTGGCGACCTGCTCGTACGAAACCCGCTGGCCGTCGATCCGCGCGACGTCCAACGGCTGCTCGAGCTTGCCCGCATCGAGCCGATAGGTAAGGCTAGCCGCCTGATAGAATCCCGTGGCGGCATCAAGCGGAACTTTGTGCCATGGCAGTGAAACCGACGAGCAGCCCACAAACAAGCAAACGTCGAGTAGGCAGATGCCGAGCACGCCCACAAGCGCGACTTGGCCGGTCGAACGTGCCGCGGGAGTGCTCACTTGTAATCTTCTCGCGGCGGGTAAAAGACATCGAGGGCGCGCACCGGGCGCTGGCCCGCTACCACTTTGTGGATAACGCCGCCGGGGATCCGCCACATTTGGCCGGCGGTGATGTGCATTTGTGTTCCGCCGATCGTAAATTCGGCCTCGCCCTCGAGCATCAGTCCCAATTGCTCGTGCGGATGGCTATGTTCCTCGACCACCGCGTGAGGTTCCATTTCCACCAGCGAAAGCATTATCTGCTGGCCGCAGGTGGTGTAAATGTCGACTCCGGGGAAAATGCGATGATGCGAGCACTCCTTTTTATCGACGAAATAACCGGACATCTTGAATAATCCCCGCGATCGTCAAAGGTTAACACGGCCCGCGGCTAGCATTGCTGGCGCGAGCGTGGCACGCTACGGGTTGCGGCGGTCGGTCGGATTCTCCAGTGCGTGCTTTTCGAGAGCGGCAGCCAGGCCGGGCACGCCCTCGGCACCGCTGGGGCTGGTGATCGTCGAACCCGCGAAATCGTTGCCGATCGGTTCATAAC
The DNA here is from genome assembly GCA_016200205.1 of Planctomycetia bacterium. GTDB lineage: Bacteria > Planctomycetota > Planctomycetia > Pirellulales > PALSA-1355 > PALSA-1355. Next base: position 3,060 of record JACQFF010000104.1, on the reverse strand, counting down.
GGCCCTCCAATTGCCTCGCCAGAAATGCCTCGGCAGCCGCATTGAAGGCCAGATTGTTCTCGGGCCGCGCGAAACCGTGGCCCTCGTCGGGAAACAGCAAGTAGGTCACCGGAATATGCTTTTTCTCCATCGCCTGCACGATCTGGTCGGCTTCCGACTGCTTGACCCGCGGGTCGTTGGCCCCTTGACCGATCAAGAGCGGCCGTTGAATTCGCTCGACGAGATTAAGGGGCGAACGCTCATTGACCAACTTTTTGCCTTCTGCGGTCGTCGGATCTCCCACCCGATCCTTGAACATCTGCAACGCCGGCGCCCAATATGCCGGAATCGTGTTCAACAGCGTCAATAAATTCGAAGGTCCGACGATATCGACGCCGCAGGCAAACTTTTCGGGCGTGAAAGTCAGCCCGACCAGCGTCGCGTAGCCGCCGTAGCTTCCGCCCATAATGGCGACGCGTTTGGGATCGGCGACCCGTTCGTGAATCGCCCAATCGACCGCGTCGATCAAGTCGTCGTGCATTTTGGCGGCCCACTCCTTGTTGCCGGCATTGGCGAATTTCTTGCCAAAACTGGTCGAGCCGCGATAGTTGACGCTCAGCACGGCGTAACCCCGGTTGGCCAGGAGTTGATGCTCGGAATCGTAGCCCCACGTGTCGCGCCCCCAAGGGCCGCCGTGCACCACCAGCACCATCGGCAAGGGCTCCTTCGGTCGGCCGCTGTGAGCAGGATCGGCGGACTTCGGCAGCGTCAAATAGCTGACCAGCTTTAGCCCGTCGCGCGACTCGATTACCAGGGGGTGCATTTTCGCCAGCGGCTGGCCTTCGAGCGAAGAACGATTGGTGAACAGAAAGCGGGCTTCTTTTTTCGCGCGATCATAAAGATAATACCGCACCGGTCCGTCGTCCTGGATGTAGGCCGCGATCCAGGTCTTGTCGTCGAGCGTGCGGCTGGGCACTTGCAATTCGCCGTCGGCCAGCTTTTCCAGATAACTCATGTCGTCGGCGATGGCCGGATCGAGGACTTGCCATTTCGGCCGCTCGTAGTCGAAGCTGACGGCTTGGATATTCTTTTCCGTCGGATGCGCAAGCGCGCCGCCCACGTCTGCCAGATCGTTGGCGGCCAAAACGGTTTCCGTGCCGCTGGCAAGATCGATTTGGGTCAGTGCACCGGTATCGCGCCCGCGGCTGTCGGTCATGTATAAGATCTGGCCCGTCTTGTCGAACCCGGTCGGCGAGGTGGTCAGCGTGTCGTCGAAGTCGATTTTTTGAAACTCCTTCCACCCCCCCTGGCCGTCGGCCTGATAGAGCTGGCTGCCGCCGTCGAGCGTCATCTTCATCGCAAAGCGGACACGGTATTCGTCATCCGACGTGATGCTGGCGAACTCGGTGTTTTTTTGGATCAGCGTTCGCTCGCCGGTGGCGATATTGATGCGATAGACGTCGTGGAATTGCGGATCGCGGTCGTTGAGGCCCACCAAGATCTCTTCCGGAAATTTTTCGCTGACCTCTTCGATCTGCGCGCTGACCTTCGCGAGCGGCGTGAGGTCTTTGGCCTGGTTGGTGGTCAAATCGACGCTGTAGACATGGAAGTCTTCGTCGCCACCGGTGTCCTGTGCATAAAGAATATGCCGGCTGTCGTAGGCCCAGAAGTAAGTCTGAATGCCACGGTAGTCGTCCTTCGTCACCGGCTGGGCGGCGTTGGGATCATCGACCGGTCCGACAAAGACGTTCAGCACGCCGTCGCGCGGCGCCAGGTAGCTGAGCTTCGAGCCGTCGGGACTAAGTCGGGCCGAGGCCTTGTCGGGGTTGCCAAACAGAATTTTGCGCCCGATCAGTTCCACACCCGCTGTGGCCGCGAGATCGGCCCGGTCCGATTGCTGGGAAGTTGGCTCAATGGCCGGCGCGCCGGCCCTCGGGCTTTTGGAAGCGGCCGTCTTGGCGGGCGTGGCGCTTACCTCTTCCGGCGCCGGCGCGCTTTTAGAACCGCAGCCCACGAAGCCCGGCAGGGAAATCACCAGCGCCGCAAAGCAACATGAAAGTCGGGGCATCGTCGGATCTCCCGTTCTGGGAATGGCATCTCGGAACGGATTCAGGATATCGGTCCGGGCGTGCCTCGCCAAGCGAGATAGCAAGGGTTTTCCTTATTCACGCACGAAGCCTGCGCTGAATTGAAGTTCACCGAAATGGACCCTGACCGGCGTCGGCAGTTGACGATGGAAGTGGGCCGATTGTGCCTGCTTTGGGTGGACGGCCGCACGAACGAATAGGCTCGCGTACCGCTCGCCAAAGCCCACTCGAAGAGTAGCACTTCGCCGCGTCGTTTTTGCCTTCTTCGCCGCCGCCAGTCGCCAAGAGAACATCGTCACGGCGGATTTGCTCATTGCCGGGCGACGTTGAAATATCTCAAACCGAGAGCAGAATTTTCTGCCTGCGGGGGGCGGGTCTGGTAAATTAGTCCGCCATGGAGATCTCAGCCGCTCCCCCTGTCGCCCGGGCTCCGGCTTATCAGCCGCTGGACGTCGTGTTTGGCGCGACTTGCGGCGGGATTGTTCTCGATCGCACGGAGCCGCTCTCGCTGGCCTGGTGGTGGCTCGCGGCGTTGGCCTGTTGGCTCGCGTGGTGCATTCTATGGCGCTTTGGCTACCAGCGGTTGGCCGTGTTGCCGCTCGCGGCCTGTTTGGCGGCGACCGGTGCCGCGTGGCATCACTGCCATTGGTCGTTGTTCGCCAACGACCACGTGGGGCTCGTGGCGCGCGAAGCGGCCGGGCCCGCGGCCATTGAAGCCCGGGCGCGGGGATCGTCGCGCCGCGTTCCTGCGCCGCCGCCCGACCCGCTGCGCATGCTTGCCACGCCCGAACGAACCCGGCTGGAGATCGACTTGCTGGCCGTGCGCGACGGCGAAGCATGGCGCCCGCTTTCCGGCACGGCCACCTTGCTCGTCGACGGCCATCTGTTGGACATTCGATCGGGCGACCACTTGCGCATTTTCGGCCAACTCGCTTCGGTGCGCCAGGCGGCCAATCCCGGGGAGTTCGATTATGCCCAACAGGCTCGCGCCAAT
>JACQFF010000103.1 GCA_016200205.1 Planctomycetia bacterium | reverse complement strand
CCTCGAATTCCCGAGGAAAACACATTTTCGGCATTCGTCAAAGAGGCACCGGGGGTTGCAGAAACTTCGCTCGGGCCTCGTTTTGTCCGACATATTCGCGATTCACGCTCCAGAAAAAGTGCAAAAGTCGAACTAAGAGCCTATCCGAGAACCGTCGGGGACTGTCCCGATTTTGCGGCGGGCACCATCCGCAGGATGGTCGGGGAGCAAAATGGGACTGTCCCCTTCTCCCCGCGGATAGGCTTTAAGCCGCAAGCGGCCGTGAAACGGCGATTGCAAGGGCGGCAGTTGGGTTTTGTCCGTTTGTTCTAAATCCAGTGGGGAGGATTCTGCGCCATGGCCGAACCGAAGCTGGCCCATATCGTCTACTTCACGCTCAAAGACCACTCGCCCGCGGCGATCGAAAAACAGCTCGACGCGTGCAAAAAGTATCTCTCCGACCATCCCGGCGTCGCGTTCTTCGCCGTCGGCACGCGCACTGTCGGCTTGGAGCGTGAGGTGAACGACAAGGAATTTCACGTCGCCCTGCACGTGGTCTTCGAAAACCGCGCAGCCCACGATCGATATCAAACCGCGCCCAGGCACGTAAAATTCATCGAAGAGAGCAAGCCCAACTGGGCCAAGGTGCGGGTGTTCGACGCGGATGTGCAGTAGCGGCCAGATTGACTTGCAAACAACAAGATCATGGGGAGGCCATTCATGGCTCACGAGGTTCAATTCAAGGTGCCGACTCGCAGGCTCGGCAAATCCGACGTGATCTTTGTCGTCAAGGACGAACAGGGCGTGTTGGGCACGCTCAAAGTGTCCAAAGGAGCCGTCGTCTGGTATCCGAAAAAAACCAGTTACGGCTACAAAGCCGACTGGGACCGCTTTCACAAAGTCGCCCAAGAATGTTTCACCCAGACCGAGTACCGGTCCAAGCCGTGAAGGAGCGGACCATGATTCGCGTTGATCGTTGGGCAGGTACCTTGTTCCTCATTGGGGTTCTTGCAGCCGCCGGGGTTGGCAGCACGGCGGAACTGAAATTTCGCGTCCAGGAAATCTCGAATCGGCTGTCGATCGGCTATGCCACGCGGCTGGTCGATATGAACGAGGACGGCAAGATCGATATCGTGGTCGTCGATACCGAGCGCGTGATCTGGTTCGAGAATCCCAATTGGCAGATGCACACCTTGATAGAAGGCCAGACCAGGCCCGACAACGTCTCGATCGCACCGTACGACATCGACGGCGACGGCAAGGTCGATTTCGCGTTGGGTGCCGACTGGCGTCCTGCGGACACGCGCACAAGCGGCACGATTCAGTGGCTGGCGCGTGGGCCATCGTCGGCGGATAAGTGGACCGTGCATGCGATCGGCAGCGAACCGACGGTGCACCGCCTTCGTTTCGCCGATTTGGATGGCGATGGGCGAGAGGAATTGATTGTGGTGCCACTGTTTGGCCGAGGCTCGAGCGGACCGCATTTCGCCGAGACGCCGGCGCGAATTCTGGCTTACAAAATTCCCGCCGACCCCGTCAAAGGGTCATGGGTGCGGCAGGTGATTAACGAGGATCTTCACGTCGCGCACAATTTCTGGCCCACCGATTTGGACCACGACGGCAAGCTCGACATCGTGGTGGCCAGCTTCGAAGGGGTTAGTCTTTTGAAGCGCACCAGCGACGGCCGGTGGGCGCGGACCCTGATCGGCGAGGGCAATCAAAAGACTTCGCCCAGCCGCGGCGCCAGTGAAATCAAGCACGGTCGGCTGGCGTCCGGCGCCGATTATCTGGCCACGATCGAACCGTGGCATGGTTTTCAAGTCGTCGTCTATACGCGGCCAACTTCGGCGGCCGATCGCTCGGGCGGCCAACGGCCTCTATGGCCGCGGCAGGTGCTCGACGAAGAGCTCAAGTGGGGCCACGCCGTGTGGTGTGCCGATCTGGACGGCGACGGTGACGAAGAGCTGGTGATCGGAGTGCGCGACACGAAGGACGAGGCGAACCCCTGTGGCCTGCGGGTTTATGACCCGGCCAACGCCGAGGGCACGGCTTGGACGAAGCACGTGTTCGATCCGGCGGGCGTGGCGATCGAGGATTTGGCCGTGGGCGACTTGGACGGCGACGGAAAACCCGACATCGTGGCCGTCGGACGACAGACAAAGAATGTCCGCATATACTGGAACGAGACCGCGGGCAACCGATAGCGATACGTGTCTCGCCAGATCTCGCCCGCGGGAGTATACTCAAAATATACTCAGCGATTTGCCTACACCGGAGTTTCTTGCTGAGGGAACGTGACCATGAGCGGCGGATTTCTCAGGCAGTTCGCACCGGGAGCCTCGGCCACGCTGGCGCTCGTTCTGACACTTTGGCTACTTTCTTTCTCCAGCGCTGAAGATACCGCGCCGGCACAACAGCCGGTTGCGGAGGAGAACGCTTATCCGCAAGAAAGTTTGCCGGACAGCGCCGGCGGCGATCTTTCCTTGCTCAAGGCTCGCGGCGAAGTGGCCACCGTGCTGGTGTGCATGTCGGTCACGTGTCCCATCTCGAACGAGTACACTCCTACCCTCAATCGCCTGGCCGAAAGTTTTCGTCCGCGCGGGGTGAACGTGATTGCTATCAATCCTACCGCGGGCCAGACTCTGCGCGAGATGGCCGATCATGCGCGTGAATACAAGCTGGCGTTCCCGTTTCTGAAGGATAGCGGTGGCAAGATCTCGCGGCGGTTGCAGTTCAACGTCACGCCGGAAGTATGCGTGTTCGACGCGGGAGGCAAGGCGGTCTATCGCGGCCGGATCGACGATCGTTATCGGGCTCGCGGCGGCGCGGCGGGCGAAGTGGTGACGGCCGATTTGCAAACGGCCCTCGAGGAACTCATCGCCGGCAATCCCGTTACCCACGCCCGCACCAAGGCGGTCGGCTGCCCGATTCAACGGGCGACGGCCGCGTCGAGTCTAGTGCCAAATAGTGACGCATCGACGGCCGGCGATACCGTCACGTTTTGCAAACAGATCGCGCCGATTCTCCAAGAACACTGCCAAGAATGCCATCGAGTGGGCGGGATCGGGCCATTCGCGTTAACCACGTACGACCAGGCGGTGAATTGGGCCGAAGACGTTCGCGAGTTCGTGGCCACGGGAAAAATGCCCCCTTGGAAACCCGTTGCGGGCCACGGCGATTTCAAGAACCGCCGCGTACTGGCCGACGCGGAGAAAGACTTGATCGTCCGCTGGGTGGGCCAGGGCTGTCGCGAGGGACGCCGTGAAGATTTGCCCGAACCGCGAAGGTTTTCCGATAGCTGGCGATTGGGCACGCCCGATTTGGTGCTGATGGCCAGCGAGGAATATCACGTCGCCGCCGATGGGCCCGACGTGTACCGCAATTTCGTCTTGCCCGTCGAATTCGACAAGGATCGCTTCGTGACGGCGCTTGAGGTGTTGCCCGGCAATCCGCGAGTCGTGCACCATGTGATCGCATTTCTCGACGACACCGGTGCCGCCGATCGGCTGGATGCGCGCGATCCCGGGCCGGGCTATTCGAGTTCGCAGGGATTTCCCGGCTTTATTCCGGTCGGCGGATTAGGGGGTTGGGCGCCCGGCAATTCAGCCGGGTTTTTGCCGGACGGCATGGCTCGCATTCTGCCGCGCGGGGCCAAGGTGGTAATGCAAGTGCATTATCACAAGAACGGCAAAGAGGAAGTCGATCAAACGCGGATCGGGATTCATTTTGCCAAAGGGAAAGTGACCCGCTCTGTGCTGGCGGTGCCGGTCATGCCGCCAGGCGGACCCTTGAGCGGGATGACGATTCCGGCCGGCGCCGCAAATCATGAAGTGCGCTGTGCGTTTGTGCTGCCCGAGGGCGGGTTGGCGTTGAATATCACGCCGCACATGCACCTGCTGGGCAAAGATATGCGCGTGACCGCCACGCTGCCCGATGGCAAAGTCCTGCCGATGGTGTACGTCAAAGATTGGGATTTCAATTGGCAAGAGATGTACCACTATCGCGAGTTCGTGGACCTGCCGGCCGGAACGCGGCTCGATCTCGTGGCTCATTTCGATAATTCAGCGGATAACCCCAGCAATCCCAGCCGGCCACCCAAGACGGTTCACTGGGGCGAGCAAACGAGCGACGAGATGTGCCTCGCATTTATCGAGATAGTTCCTTATTACGAGGCGGCGGACGAATCGGAACTGAAATTGCCCGATCAAGCCACCGCGATCAAGTATCTCCTGCAAGGCCAGGCCGCCGCCGCCGGTTCGGGCACGGAGAGTGGCCGCGCTATCAAACGGCTGGAGCAAATGTTCCAACTGCTCGGTGCCGGGAAAAGGAAGTAGAGCGATTCGCCAGCGCCACCGATCGGAAGTGGATCCAGCGCCATGTTCACGCTTGCGTGAGCACGGTGCCCAGCTGAGGCAGGGACACTCGAGTCGTTGATAGTTCGGCTCACGGCACGACAAACTGCATCACTGCGACATAGTGACAGGCGCTGGCCGCGATCACGAACACGTGCCAGGTCGCGTGGAAATAGGGCACCTGCTCATCGCGAATCAAAAACAGCGTGCCGATGGTGTAGAGAATTCCGCCGACAACGAGCCATAAAAGCGCGGCCGCCGGCATCGCCGCCACGATCGGTTTGATGGCAATCGCCGGCATCCAGCCCAACACCACATAAGCCGACACGGTGACGCTGTGCAGCCCGGTAAAGAAAATCTTGAAAAAGATTCCCACCAGCGTCAGGCCCCACATCGAGATAAACAGGGCCCACCACCAGCCTTCGCGCAAATAAGTCAGTGAAATCGGCGTGTACGTGCCGGCAATCAGCAGAAAAATGCAGACCTGGTCCACGGTGCGGAAAAAGTGCCGAATCCGCGGCCGCTCGAAGCTGTGCGAGAGAGTCGAGGCGGCGTATAGAGCCATTAGCGTGGCGCCGTAAACGCTCACGCCGACCATCTGCATCGTATCTCCGTGCAGGGCGGTGCGCCGCAGCAGAACCACGGTGCCCACGATGCTTAGCGCAAAACCGAGCCCGTGGGTCAAGCGGTTGGCAAGCTCCTCAGTCCGCGGGAGGGGCGCGGGCGTCTCGACGATCATGCTCATTCGTACTGGTCCCGGTTTGCGAACGAATGTGCGGCAAGCTCCGCCGATCCACCACGCGGCTCGTCTGGCCGGTCGCTAGTCGGCGTGGCGGGCGGATAAGAGCCCGCCTTGGCGCGACTCGCGTCACCCTCCATATTATTATATCGGCCGCTCGGCGGCAAAAGAAACAGCCACACACTGGCGGCCGGGAGCGTGGCCACGGACCGAGACATCGAAATACAACCGCCGGCTGGAGATGCAAATGCCGCTATCGGACCGCCGTAGTTTTCTGGCGGCGTGCGCTGCCGCCTGGGGAATGGGATTCTTGCAACAAATGCAACTTGCGGCCGCTCCTTACGATTCGCGCGACGAATTCTCCGCGTATCAAAAGCGGCGTCGAGAAGAATTGTGGGACCTGCTGGGCGATTTGCCGGCGCGCAATCGGCCGATTGGCGCCAAGACTCTCTCCTCGGAAAAGTGCGAGGGATTCACGCTTGAGCGCTTGGAGCTGGATCTCAACGGCATCGAACCGGTGCCGGCGCTGCTGTTGATTCCCGACAAGCGTGCGCCGCGTGCGCCTGGATTGATCTATATTCACGCGCACGGCGGCACCTATCAGTTGGGCAAAGAGGAGTTGCTGCGGGGCCGCGAAATATTGCCCCCTTACGCTCCGGTATGCGCCGAAAAGGGAATTGTCACGTTGGCGATCGACAGTTGGTGTTTCTCGGAGCGGAAACACGCCGAGGACGGCCGGCAGGGCGAGATGGACGTGTTCAAACACATGTTGTGGCACGGGCAGGTGCTGTGGGGAATGATGATGTTCGACGAGGTGCAGGCCGTCAGTTACCTGGCGAGCCGGCCTGAAGTCGATCCGAAACGAATCGGCGCCTTTGGTCTCTCGATGGGTTCCACCAAGGCCTGGTGGCTCGCCGCGCTCGACCCGCGCGTCAAACTATGCATCGACTTGTGCTGCCTTACCGACTACGAGGAACTGATCAAAATCAATAATCTCAAGGGACACGGCGTCTACTATTTCGTGCCGCGGCTATTGAAACATTTTCAAACCCATCAGATTAACGAACTGATCGTCCCGCGCGCGCACTTGAGTTTGAACGGCCGAGCGGATCTGCTCACGCCGCCCGCGGGGGTGGAGCGGATTCGCGATCACTTATTGCCGCTGTATCGCAAGTTCGGCCGCGAGTCGGACTGCCGCGTCGAACTGTTTGACTGTGGACATCAAGAGACCCCGGAAATGCGGCAGCTCGTGTTGGCATGGCTCGACGAGCACCTCGTTGGCGCCTGATAAATCGCAAACTCAAATTTTTCCGGCTGGAAACCTCCCATGAGCGCTCCGAGCGAAAAATCTCCCTGGATTCTCGAAGCAACCGACGAGCCGGCGTTCCAGCGCGATGCCGTGGAGCGGTCGCGCGAGGTCCTGGTCGTGGTCGATTTTTGGGCCCAGTGGTGCCAGCCCTGCCGGATGTTGGGGCCGATTTTAGAGAAGCTGGCCCAGGAATATGCGGGCAAGTTTTTGCTGGTCAAAACCGATACCGACAAATTGCCGAACATCGCTGCCGGTTTTGGCGTGCAATCGATTCCCGCGGTGTACGCCATGCGCGACGGCCAGTTGCTCGATTTTTTCGTGGGCCTGCTGCCCGAGGGACAAATCCGCGATTGGATCGATCGCCTGCTACCGAGCGAGGCCGAACTGCTGGTGGCGCAGGCGCGCAAGCTGGAGGCGAGTGATCCAAAACAGGCTGAGGAAAAATACTTGGAAGCCAGCCGGCTCGATCCCAATTTGGCCTCGGCCAAGATCGGTTTGGCCACGCTGCTTTTCTCGCGGGGCCGAGCCGACGAGAGCCGCGCTATCCTCGAAGAGCTCGAGCGGCGCGGGTTTTTGGAGCCCGACGCCGAAAAACTCAAGGCTCAACTCAACGTAATGAGCCAAGGCCAAACCGCGGGCGACCTCGCAATGCTGCAAACCACCGTGATGGCCAACCCGGGCGATCTGCAGGCGAAACTCGCGCTGGCCGAAGCGCTGGCGGCGCAGGCCCAATATGAACAGGCTTTGGAGACCGCCCTGGCGGTCGTGCAGGCCGGCAAGAAAGAATTTGTCGAGCCGGCCCGCAAGCTAATGGTCGATATATTCCGCCTGTTGCCCGACGAGTCCGAGTTAGTTACTACCTATCGCCGCCGGCTCTCGACGGCTTTGTATTAGAGAAATCGATTCCCACTCAGGAGTGTTGACCACAAAGCAGGCACAAAGCGCACAAAGACGGCGATGTAAACTTTTCTCTTTGCGTTCTTTGAGTCTTTGTGGCTCAACTTGACCGGAAAAGATTTCTAGAAGTGTACCGGCACGAAGCGTTGGGTTTCGCCCGGCTGGGGTGGGCTGGCTTCGGCTAGCCACGGAATCGACTCGCCGCGCGACGTATAGCGGCTGATCGCTGCTTTGAATTGTTGCACCACGTTGCGCAATGCGTCCCGTTCGTTTCGACCCTCGGCGAATACTTCGACCAGCGACGCCGCCCGGGAGCGAACAATCCCCCGCTCGTCCGGCGGCGACAGATAGACGTGGCAGTTGTAGACCAGCACGTCCGGAACCTCGCGGACCGTGTGCTCGGGCCGATTTGTCGGTTCGCCAGAGGCCATGCTCAATCTCAATCGCCGTGCTTTTGCCGCAGTCGGGCGGAGGTTCTCAAAATCAATTGGGCCCGCTCGAATTCGTCGAGCCAGTCTTGCGTGACGGCTTCGAGAAGTTTTTGATCTGGCGGGACGAGCCCGGTAGGGCAAGCCGGCCCGAACTGATCGGCGGCCAACTTACGGTATTTTGACAGCGTGCGATCGCCGTAGCGGCCGACGGCGAAACCATCTTCGCTGAGGAACACGACTACCGGCACGCGAGCGCCGCCGCAGACTTTCAATTCGGCCGTCAAATCGGGATACGTGTCGCGATCGAAATATCGGATCACGATCCGCGGGTTGACGGTGGCGAAGTGGTGGAAGATCGGGCATTGGTTGACGCAATCGCCGCACCAGGTACCGGCCAGGCAGAGCACCTTCATTTCGCGCTTGAACGAGGCGATTAGCGACTGTTGCTCTTTGGTCAATTGGACCCGGCCGTGCAAATCGGCCCAGCGGCGGCGATGCTCTTCGGTGCCGTGGGTCTTCAGGAAATCGGCGTAAGCAAGTCCCTCGGCGAATTTGGCGCCAAAGTCGAACATGGAAATTGCTCCGTTACGGTTTACGTCACGCGACGCGGCGTGAACAACTCCCGAACGTCAATATACTCCATTCCCGCGCGCCGTGCGGCCTCGATGCCCGGATCCGTATCAAGCGGCGCGCGGCTTCGAGAAAAACATCGGGCGACGGCTTGTGCCGCTCGACATCCTCGGAGCTGACAATCGTATCAAACCAGCCGCTCACGCCAATATGGTGCAGAATCTTCTCGCAAATCGGCCGCACCGCCCCGGTCGCCACCGCCAGGGGCAATTTGCCCCGATATTGGCGTACCACCGCGACCACCGGCTCGATCGGGCGCACCAGGTGGAGTAAGTCGTGGAAGAACGCTTCTTTTTCGTGCGACATCCGCTCGACATCGACGTCACGGCCTGATTCGGAAACGAGCAGCTCAGCGACTTTTCTGGTGGGCCAGCCTCCCAGCGCATAGAACCGGTCTTCACTCATCTCGAGCTCGTAGCGCTTGAGAATCGCGACCCATGCTTCGTAATGGGAAGGCATGGTATCGGCCAGCGTGCCGTCGCAATCGAAGATGATGCCGCGAAGGCGGTTCATGCCGTGCTCCCGTTCTTAACCGCCGGTACGCTGGAGCGGACCGGCACGACGTGAATGCCTTCTTGTTCGAGCACCTTGTAAAGCGTCTCGATATGCTCGCGATCGGCCGTTTCGACGGTGCAAAGCACGTTGGCCGCGGTAATGTCGGGGCCGGAAAAAGCACGATCGTGCGCGATGTCTTGAATACTCGCGCCCGAGGCGGCGATCAATTGAGCCAGTTTTGCCAGGCCGCCGGGGCGGTCGCGGACCACGGCGGTAAAGCGGCACAGTCGGCCGTCGGCGACTAGTCCCTTTTCGATCACGCGGGTCAGGATTAGCGGATCGACGTTGCCGCCGGAGAGGATGAGCACGGTTCGCCGTCCGGCCAATTCGGGCAATTTTCCGGACATCGCGGCCGCCAGGGGCGCCGCTCCCGCCCCCTCCACGACGCTTTTTTCCAATTCCACCAGCCGCAGCATGGCCAGCGATAGCTCTTCTTCGCTGACGGTGACGACCCGATCGACGCGCGAGGCGGCGATCGAGAACGCCAATTCCCCGACCTTGCCCACGGCCAAACCGTCGGCCACGGTCGGCCGCAAGGATGCCTTCACGACTCGACCGGCCGCCAATGCCGCCGTGAATCCGGCCGCGCGATCGGGCTCGACGCCGATGATCCGCACGCCGGGCATGATGCTCTTGACGGCCAGCGCCACGCCGGCCGCCAGTCCCGCGCCACCAATCGGCACGATGATCGCCTCGACGTCGGGCACCTGCTCGAGAATCTCCAGGCCCACCGTCCCCTGTCCCGCGATAATCGCCGGGTCGTCGAAGCCGTGGATGTAGGTCAGGCCCTGTTCTCGGGCCAGTCCTTGGGCGTGTTCGTAAGCGTCGCTGAATGTCTCGCCTTCCAGGATGACGCTGGCGTCCAATTTGCGGCAGGTAGTGCGCTTGATCAAGGGCGCGTACTTGGGCATGATCACGCTGACGTGAATGCCCAGCAGCTTGCCGTGATAGGCCAGACCTAGCGCATGATTGCCGGCCGAGGCGGAAATCACGCCGCGGCGCCGCTGCTCGTCGCTGAGCAACAGCATGGCGTTGCGAGCGCCCCGCTCCTTGAAGCTGCCGGTTCGCTGCAGATAATCGAGTTTGCAATAGATCCGGCTGCCACAAATCTCGCCGAGCGGAATCGACTCGGGGCACGGCGAATAATAGATTCCGTCCGCAATGCGGCCTTTCGCCTCGACAATGTCCGCAAGCGTGGGTTTCATGGCAATTCCATTGCTGAGAGAGCCTTCCGTGGGCCAGCCGTCACTGCCCGGCCAGATCCAGCAGGTAAAGATCGAACGCGCCGTCTCGCTCCGAGATCGTCAGCAATTGCCTGCCGTCGGGGTGCCATTGTGCGTAGTCGTCGCGTTCCGGATGGTTTGTGATCCGCCGCACACCCGAACCGTCGACGTTCATAACGTAAATCTCGTAATTGCCGTCGCGCATGCTGGTGAACGCCAACTGCCGGCCATCGGGCGAGAAAGCGGGACGGATGTCCAGACCGGGGCTTTCGGTCAGCCGCCGCGGATTGCTGCCATCCGCCTGCATGACGTAAATCTCGAAATCGCCGTCGCGGCTCGAGGCAAATGCAATTTGACTGCCGTCGGGCGAGAAGGTGGGCCAGTCGTCCACGGCGTCGGTGCGCGCCGTCAGCACCTTGCCATTGCCGGCTTGTAAATCCACCGACACGATTTGTTGTCCTACGGTCCGCGGCAAACTGAAAACCACGCGATTACCGCGAGGATCAACCGTGGGCGAGCCCAAATGGGCCCGATCGCTGCCGGGATCGAAAATTACGTCTCGATTTTCCCGGGTGTCGCGAATCACCATTTTGACGTTCGTGACCGCTCGAAATTCGACAAACACGTGATACCGTTCATCGGGCGAAAAGGCCGATTCGAATTGGCTGGTAGCGGCCTGCGGATAAAGAGGTTCAGCCGCCCGAGTGGCCAGGTCGAGCCGCATCAGCCGCATCACGATTGGCGATTCGACGACGGAGTAGACCACCTCGCTGCCTTGCTTGATAAATCGCGGCTCGCGCTTGAGGCGCCCATCGTGCGTCAACTGCGTCGGCTCGCTTGCGCCGAGGCCACCCCATCCGGCCAGGAAAATGGCCAGAGCGCCGCAAATGCGCGACAAGGCTGACTTAGAGCAACTCATGAATGACGCGGGCCCCTTCCAAAACCCTGAACTCGGCGCGCACCGCCGAGTTGAGCCCGGCCAATTCGAGCATCGTGGCGCCCACGCTGGCTGGAAAAAACGGCTCGGTGCGGGGCTGTTCGGCGCGGGCATCGCTTTCGCCGATCACGCGGCCGGGCGCAATTCCCCCGCCGCTCCAAAGCGAACAATAGCAGTCGGGCCAATGGTCGCGCGAAGCGAGACTGTTGATCTTCGGCGTGCGCCCGAACTCTCCCAGGCACACGACCAGCGTCGTCGAGAGCAAGCCGCGCTCGTGCAAATCGTCGAGAAAGGCCGAGAATGCCCGATCGAAAATCGGCAAATGGCGATCGGTCATCATATTGAAATGATGGGCGTGCGTATCCCAGCCGAACCCATACGGCGGCGGGCCAAGTTCGACATACTGGCTCCAATTGACTTGAATGTAGGGCACCTCGGCCTCAACCAACCGCCGCGCCAGCAAGCAGCTTTGGCCGAACGAGGTATGTCCGTAGCGGTGTCGCTGCTCGGGACTTTCGCGTGCTAGATCGAGCGCGCCGCGCGCTTCGGCCGAAGTGAGGAGAGCGTTAGCCCGGGCGTGAGCTTCAGTCCACCGCCGGGCTGCCACGCTATCGAGGCCGCGTCGTTTTTCATCCAACTCGGCCACCAGCGTTTCGCGATCGAAAAGCCGCGCGGGCGACAGCCCGTCGAGCAGCCTGAGCGCTGGGACTTCCACGTCGCCATCTTCGGAGCAGCTCAGCAAGAAGGGGTCAAAGCCCTTGCCCCAAGTTCCGCCGCCGTAGCCCTCCATCGGCGCCCGCCCATCGGCCACGGGGCCACGACTCATCGAAATGAACGGCGGCAGCGCGGCGTCGCCGCGGTGCCTGGCCACGATGGAACCGAAATTGGGCGGATACTGCGTGGGTTGTGCCGGCGCGCCGGAGAGGCCGATCGATCCGGCTATCAAGTGATCGGCGCTCAAATTGCGATTCGTGCGCACAAGCGAAAACAGCTGACTGCGCTCGGCCAATTTGGGCAACAACTCGCAAAAGCGAATGCCCGGCGTGCGCGTGGCGATCGTGGAAAAAGGGCCCCGATAGGCCGCCGGGGCATGGGGTTTGGGATCAAACGTGTCCAATTGACTGGAGCCGCCCCAGAGCCAGACCACCACGATGGATTTGGCCTTCGCCGTTTCGCCGGCCAATGCCTGCCGAGGCACCGTCAGGCCCCCCAAGGCCAACGCTCCAGCTTGCAGAAAAGCACGGCGCGTGACGCCCCCGCAATGACAGGCTGCAAAGCTGCCGATCTCCAAAACCGGCTCCGCCAATGGCCTTTTTTCGCGTGGCGCTCGTGAATCCATGGGGCTGACCCGGACGCTCGGCACAAACTTTCCACTACCCGCCAATTGTACAGCGTGGCTGGCACCCCACGCAACGATGCCCGACCCCTCTTCGCGTGAACCCTCTTACCGGGCAAGTTGATGCCATGGGAGGATTTGCGGCTGATCCGGCAAAGTGACCGCCTCGGCAACGATGGCCGGCGGATGCGAGAGGTCGACTTGTGGCGTCAACAGCCTCTGGGCTGATTTGATGCCAACCATTCGGCCCGACGCTCCCTCGTGGAGATAAACGCAGTTGCGGCCGGCTTCTTTCGCCTTGTACAGGGCGGCATCGGCACGCGCAAGCAACTCGCTGCCGTTCTCGTCGCCGATGGCCGCCGCCACGCCGATGCTGACCGTGATCGATAAGTTCGCCGCGACGGTGGCTCGAATCCGTTCGGTCAGATTGCAGGCGGCGGGAAGTTCTGTGTTCGGCATCAGAACAATGAATTCTTCGCCGCCATAGCGCGCCAGCACGTCGCATTCTCGAATGTTGGTGCGCAAATGCTGAGCCAGATCTTGCAGCACGCGGTCGCCGTCCAAATGGCCTCGTTCGTCGTTGATCTGTTTGAAGAGGTCAATGTCAAGCATCGCGAGGGATAGCGGCGCGGAATAACGGTTTCTTTGGGCCAGCAGCGAGCTCAACGATTCGTCAAATGCCCGGCGATTATTCACGCCGGTGAGAGGATCGGTGCGCAATTCGGCAAATGTCGCCAGGTGGGTCATCTGTTGCAGGAGTTCGGCATAGGCGTGGGAAATCTCGGAGCCCAATCGCAAGGTGGGCTTTAGCATTTCGTCGGCCCGATCGCCAAGATGCTGCCAACCGATCGCGCCCTTCTGCTCCAGGCGCTGCAAGCGAGAATTGAACTTCATGACCTGCGGCTGATGGACGGCTAATGCCTTCTGCAGGCGCCGCAAAATCGTTTCTAAATCTTGGGCAACGGCCAGCGCTCGGGCGATTTCCTGGCGGTCGCCGTGAGTCCGCAGCGTCGCTCGCGGCCGTTGCCGCCCCAGCACGTAGCCCAAAACCGCCATCGCCGACAACCACAGGGGCGCGATATTTGCGATTTGCCAGATCTGTTCAAAAACCGTCTGAAGAACGGTCCTGAGTTTCGAGAAAAACGCAAGCGCCTAAATAAATATAGGTCATTCCCGGCCAGCGGGCGGGCGCGGTCGATACCGCGCCGGAGGGGTTGCGTTGAGAACGAGCCGCACCTGTTCCGCGTGCACGGGTCCACTCGTTGGTGGCCCCGAACAGCCCGCGCGCGAACTTCAAAGAAGTCCGTATTTGCCAAGCGTGTTGCGAAGTCTGGCTTCGCTTTCGCGATCCAAGGGCGTCATGGGCATGCGCAGGGTGCCCGAATCGCGGCCCAACAAACGCATGGCGGCCTTGATCGGAATGGGGTTCGTCGCCAGGCCCAGCATGTCGCGGCACAGCGGAAACAGCTTGCGATGCCACTGGCGTGCCAGGGCGAGATTGCCGCTGTCGAAGGCTTTAACCAAGGCAATCACGTCGCCGGGAACAATGTTGCCCACCACGGAAATCACCCCTCGCGCGCCGATCGCCATCAAGGGCAGCGTCAAGCTGTCGTCGCCGCTGAGCACCGTCAAATTCGAAAGCGCGATAATCTGCGATGCCTGGTCCATCGATCCGGTGGCTTCCTTGACCATCGTGATGTTCGGTAGCTCGCCCATGCGAGCAATGGTCTCCGGCTCGATGTTTTTGCCGGTGCGGCCCGGAATGTTGTAGACACAAATCGGAATTCCCACCGCTTCGGCCAGGGCTTGGTAATGCTGGTAAAAACCTTCCTGCGTGGGTTTGTTGTAATACGGGGCCACGACCAAAGCGGCGTCGGCCCCGCATTTCTCGGCGAACCGGGTCAGCCGCAGCGCTTCGGCCGTGCTGTTGGACCCCGTGCCGGCCATGACTTTAATCCGCCCGGCGGCAATCTCGACCACCGAGGCGATCACGCGCTCATGCTCGTCGTGACTGAGCGTCGGGCATTCGCCGGTCGTGCCGACCGGACACAAGCAGACGGTGCCGGCGCGGATTTGGAATTCCACTTGAGCCCGCAGGGCGTCATAGTCGACCGCGGAATCACGAAATGGCGTCGTGATTGCCACCGACAGCCCGGCGAACGCTTCACCTTTGGTAGTCATGACAGCAGCCTAAACAGCAAGGAAAGGGGTTCGTTTGGAAACACGCATGATAGGAGACTGCGGCGTGGTGTGCAAACGGGCATTAGCACCGACGCGATCGCTCAAGAAATGAGCTTCTTCATTTCGCGCACGGCCTGCTCGAAGCCGACCATGATCGCCCGGGCCACGATGCTGTGGCCGATGTTCAGTTCCGACATGCCTTCGATGGCGGCGATCGGCTTGACGTTTCGATACGTCAACCCGTGGCCGGCGTGCAGCAAGAGCCCCTTGGACCGCACATGCTTGGCCGCCTGTACCAGCTTGGCCAGTTCGGCCGCTTGGTTGTCCTCGCCGAGCGAGAGCGCATATTCGCCGGTGTGTAACTCGACAGCATCGGCTTTCAACGCGGCGGCCGCGTCGATCTGCCGCGGATCGGGATCCAAGAACATGCTGATCGAAATCCCGGAACCGCGCAATTTCAAGATGGCTTCGGCCACGCGGGCGCGATTGACCAACAGGTCCAGACCCCCTTCGGTGGTTATCTCTTCGCGTTTTTCGGGCACCAGCGTGGCTTGATCGGGCTTGGTTTGGCAAGCCATCGTCACGATTTCCGCATTGCAGGCCAATTCGAGATTGAGTTTCACCGTGACGGTTTCGCGTAGCACGCGCAGGTCACGATCCTGGATATGCCGCCGATCTTCTCGCAAGTGCAGCGTGATGCCGTCGGCACCGCCCAATTGAGCCAGCATCGCCGCCCAAACCGGATCGGGTTCGGTGGTGCGGCGTGCCTGCCGGACGGTGGCCACATGATCGATATTGACGCCAAGTTCAACCATGCGATTCTACTTGCGAATTCCGACTAGGGAAAAGGAAACACTCGGACTCCCTCTCCCAGTGGGAGAGGGCCGGGGTGAGGGCATTGTATCAGCGGAATTCCCTCACCCTAACCCTCTCCCATAGGGAAAGTGGACCACACGTGCGCTAAAGACGACGGCAGCCGTGACGACAGTATGCCCCTCGGGTCGGCCCGCGTCGAGCCCGTTTGAATACCTTGAGTTGTCAGTTTGCCAGGCTGGCCTTTAGACGTCCGCTCCAACTGAAAGGTTCGGGCGCGAGTTTCAAACTGGCACGAGCAGAAAGGCTTGAGCCAGCGAAAAGAGGATGACGATTCCGGTCACGTCGACGAACGTGGCCACAAAGGGACTGGACGCGTAGCCCGGATCGAAGCCAAACCGCCTGAACATCAATGGCAACATCGAGCCGACCAGGGTGCCCCACAAGCAGATCGCGGTGACCGCCAGCGAGATCACCACGGCGAATTGAACCGGGTCGGAATCCCCGAGGACTTTTTTCGGCGTGAAATAGGCGCGCAAGAAGCCGACGCACCCCAGCGTGCAGCCCAGCGCCAGGCCCATCGCCAACTCGTGCCGCAGCACGCGCCACCAATCGCCGAGGGTGACCTGCCCTAGCGCCATGGCGCGGGTGATGAGCGTGGCTGCTTGCGAGCCGGAGTTTCCGCCGGTCGAAATGCACAGCGGCAAGAACATGGCCAGGGCCACGACTTTCTTGATGGCGTCGTCGAAATGCGCGATCGCCGTAAACGTGAAAATCTCGGCGACGAACAAGCAGGAAAGCCAAACCGACCGCTTCCACCAGATGGTGCGGAAATCGGCCTCGAGGTAATTCTCCTCCAAGGGCGCCACCGCACCCATGCGATACACGTCTTCGGTCGCCTCGGCGCTGAACACGTCGATCACGTCGTCGTGCGTGATGATGCCCAACATGTGATGATCACCGTCGACGACCGGAATCGCATGCAAGTCAAAGCGGGCCACGTCTTGGGCGACTTTTTCCTGATCGTCGGTCACGTCGACCGTCACCAGATCTCGCTCCATCAGGTCATCGATTTTCGTGAGCGGCTTGCCGATGGCCGAAAGGAGCTGCCGGGCGGAGACCAGTCCGCGCAAATGATCTTGCGCGTCGACGATATATACGTAATAAATGGTTTCCAGCTCTTGGGCTTGCGCCTCGATGGCCTCGAGCGCTTGTTTGACCGTGAGCCCTTCGCCCAACTTGGCGAAGCCGGTGGTCATCATGGCCCCCGCGGTCCCCTCGGGGTACGACTGCAATCGCAGAATATCGCGGCGGTCGAAAGCCGGAATGAACGGCAACAGTTCGCCGACAATCTCGGAGCGGACCGACTTGAGAATGTCGACGCGATCGTCGGGCGGCAGATCGGCAATCAGCCGGCCGATGTCCGCCCGTTCGGCCGATTCGATGATTTCGACCTGTTTGTCGCGATCGAAATAGCTGAAGATTTCGGCGCGAGTCGTCTCGTCGGCGTGTTGCAACACGTCCCAAGCTTCCGCGGCCGTAAGTCCCTCCATGAATTCGGCGGTCCGCGCCGGGTGCAAGGCGACGCAGAACTCTTGCAGCTCAGCCGTATTGTTTTCGGCGAGCATCTCGCGGAGTTCGGGCAAGTAGAGGGTGTTGGTCATGGAGGCAACTTTCAAGCCGGCCGCGGGCGAGGGTCACCGGTCGACATAATCGAGCGACCCGGCGGTACCTGGTGGCGTATCGATCGCAACGGAAGTTTACGAACGTGTCGAATCCATGAGTATCATGCCCTCATCCAGATGTGTCAAAGCCATTCCGGATAGGACACCGTACTGGATTGTAGCTCGCGAAAGTCGGCACTGGATGGCACCGACAACTTGTTGCCGGTAATGCGAAGCAACGAGAGGCCGGTGTGATGATATAACGGCCTTTACCGGACAACCCTGGCCGCAAAGACCTCTTGTGCCTTCGGCATCCAGACAAGAACCAGACAACAAGTTGTCTGGGCCGCCCGAGCAGTACAATCGGCCGATCAAGAAACCGGCACGCGAGCCAGGGCGCTGCGAGCCTCGCGCGGCTCGTAGAAGCGGTCCAAAAGAGTTGGCTGCGCGGCGAAGTTCAGGTGCATGCGGCTGCCGATCGCGAGATTCCGAGCGACGATGTCGAACTCGTGCCCCGCTTCGGCGGCACAGCTCTCGACATATCCATACGGCTCGATGGTCCAGCGCGAATTCAAATAGCCTCGCCAGCACGCTCCGGCCGGACCCAGCCAGGTGTCGCTGGACAATGTAATTTCGCTGGCCGTGGGGGCCGGGGCAGCAAGGTTCAGCTGTGCCTTGGCCGGCAGCACGCCCACCATCGGCAAAGTTCGATCGGCCGGCATTTCGATCTGCTGACACAGGTACGCCAACCCGCCGCATTCGGCATACATTCGCCGCCCGCTGCACAAGTGACTCTTGAGCGCCAGCATCATGCAATCGTTTTCGGCCAATTCGTCGGCAAACAATTCGGGATGGCCGCACCCGATGTAGACGACATCCGTCCCCGGCGGGAGCCGTTCGTCGCGCAGCGGCGAGAAATCGCAAACGGCGGCCCCGTTGAGTTCCAGCAGATCGAGCGTGTCGGAAAAGTAGCCCTGAAAGCAATCGTCGTACGCAACCGCGACTTGCACCACCGGCGCTTGCAGATGCCACTCCCGGCACGGTGCCCGGCGCGCGGGAAAAGGCCGCTGGCCAGCCATGCGATATAAGCGTTCGAGTTGGGCGTGTTGGCTCAATTGATTGCCCAGCGCGTGACACAAGCCGAGCGAGGGTTGACTATATGGGGACATTCCTTCGATCAGTGCGCGCAAGCCCGACAATGGGCCGAGCCAACCGAGCACTGGAATGTTCCACAGCGACTCGAAGAGGGTCTCCAGTCGGCAGAGCTCCACCACATCGGCGACGCGATCCAACAGCAGCCCCTCGACGTTCTGGGGCCGGTCGGGCAATCGGCATTGCCCCAGCAGCCGGGCGTCGACAATCGCCAGGCGAGGTAACTCGAGCCAGCGGCAGAGCGTATCGAGGTTTCCGCCGAGTGCGTGATCGTCGGTGCCGAACTCGCCCTCAACGACCGCCAGATCGCTGGAACGAGCTCCACGTTGAAAAACTTGGCGGCACAAGTCGCGCGACATGAGCCAGCTATCGAGATGCCGTGGCGCCAGGCCGGTGATCACCGTGGCCCCATCGCGCGAAGCGAAGTAGGCATGGGGCAGAAAGTTCTGCACTCGCAAGCCGACGTGTTCCAACGCATCCATCAAGGCCCACAGCATGGCCGTGCCGTCGGCTGCTGGTTGAATGGTCCCCACCGCGATGCGTGGCAGTCCCGACATAGTGGCCTAACCTCGCAAACCAACTCGCTGGAACTGATGGGCTCAACCCGCGTAGCGTTTTGCAGTCTCTCTCGTTTGCAACGCATCGAAGATTGCGGCGCCAACCACGAGAATTGTTCGGATTCGCCGCGGCTCGGTCAAGCAACCATCCTGAAGGGGGGTATCCGGGATTGGGCCAGTTCGCGCGCAAAAAAAAGGCGTTCCAGTGGGACGCCCCTTTTGGCTAATCGTGGAAATGGTTTCGCCCTACAGTTCTTCCTATTCCTTCAGCAGTACAAATCGATTTCCATTGCGGGTCCGAACGTGGAGCACGATACCGTCCTTGATGGATTCCCCTTTAAGGGCGGCCTTGAACTCATCGACATTCTTGACCGTTGTCCGACCGACCTTCATGATCAGCATCCCCTCGCGCAAGCCCTGGTCGGCAGCCACCTTGTCGGGATCGACATGCGTGATCAGCACTCCGGAGTAGCCTTTGAAAGCTAGTTCCTCGGCCTGGCCGGGCGTCATTTCCGACACTTCGATTCCCAAATCTTGGGCATCGAATGCGTCGGAATGCTTGCTCGGTCCTTGATCAGTGCGGATACTTCGGCCGACGGCGCCGAATTCCTTTGGCAGGGCTTTGGCGACCACCTGCAACGTCTTGGTCTTGCCGTCGCGGAGGACCTCGACCTGCTGCGTGGAATCCAAGGGGACACGCTCAACCATTTCTTGCAGATCGCGCGGATTCTTGACCTTTTGGCCAGCGAACTTGCTGATTACGTCGCCGGCTTCGAAGCCCGCCTGAGCAGCGGGTGTGTTGGGATAGACTTCCGAGACCAGTACGCCTTCACCGCGTTGGGCGCCGAATTTCTTCGCCAGGTCGGGGCTGATTTCACCAATACCGACGCCAAGATACGCGCGGTCGACGGATCCCTTCTTGATCAACTGACCCATCACCCATTTGACCTGGTTGCTCGGAATAGCGAATCCAATGCCTTGGAAGCTGCCGTTGCTAGTGGCAATGGCGGTGTTGATGCCAATCACCTCGCCGTTGAGATTGACCAAGGGCCCCCCCGAATTGCCCGGGTTGATGGCGGCATCGGTTTGCAAGAACCTGGTGCGTTTGAGTTTGCCGGAATCTCCCAGCTCGCGGCCCATGCCGCTGATGATGCCCGCGCTTACGGTCTGCTCGAGTTCGAAGGGATTGCCGATCGCGATCACCCAGTCGCCGATTTTCAGTTTATCGGAGTCGCCCAAGGGGGCGGCCGGCAGGGTGCCGGCCCCGGAAATGCGAACCACCGCCAGATCGGACTGTTCGTCGGTTTTGATGTCCTCGCCTTTGAACTCGCGGCCATCAGCCAGATGGACAGTAACTTCATCGGCACCGTCCACAACGTGGTAGTTGGTCAGTACGATGCCCGACTTGTCGATGATCACTCCCGAGCCCATTCCGCGACGTGGCATTTGGCGCGGAATCTGGTCCTCAAAACCGCGGCCGTTAAAGCCGTTGAAGAAGTCTTCGAAGGGAGTTCCCTTGAACGGGTTGTCGCCGCCCTTGAAGGGGTTGCTTCCGCCGCGATCCTTGGCCACTGGGTGGGCCTTGGTCTTGCTGTAAATGGTCACGACGCTGGGCATGGCGATTTCCGCGGCGTTGTTGAAGGCCTCCGACAGTTGTTCGGCATGGTGGCGGGCGGTCGGGTTGACTTCTTTTCGCGGCTCCTCGCCAACGGCGCCGCTGCGTTGCCAGGCGGTGCCCAGCCCCAGCGCGCTTAACAGTGCAAGCAGCACCACGATGCGAGAATTGCCACGTAAGCTCTTAATGGACATAAGAGTCCTCCTTGATAAGGATGCAGAATTGTCGAGTTTTCAGGCGAGGATCTTGGGTCGCCCTCTGTCCGGTACGCACGTGATATACGTCAGGTTCGGTAGCGCTTTTTCGTGCACAGCGTGTCAAATCTTGGTTTGGGTGCTAACAATTATTCCGAGGGCTTCCGCAGCGGACCAGAGGGGACCGCGCGGTAGGCAGCCTTTGTTAGATCAGCCAGATTGACAAAAACCTCTAGTGAGGCTAGGGTTACGTAAAGAAGTTTATCGTTTTCCCGATCGTTAGGTAAAGGTCGTTTGGTATGGTCGTCCATACCGTCCGTTCCACGTTGACGGACGCGCAAATCCCGGAACTCGAGCGTTGCGAGCGACGCATCGGGTACGTGTTCCGCGACAAAACCCTGTTGGGCGCGGCCTTGACGCATGCTTCGGGGGCCCAGCATCGGTTAGCTTCCAACGAACGCTTGGAATTCCTGGGAGACGCAATTCTGGGCGCCGTTGTCTGCGAATTGCTGTATTGCCAATATCCCGACTATTTGGAAGGCGATTTGACCAAGATCAAGAGCGTGGTCGTCAGCCGCCAGACCTGCGCTAAAATCAGCGAGGCGCTCGGCTTGCAAGAGTTTCTCATTCTCGGCAAGGGGATGAGCTCCCACCCGAGCGTGCCGCCTTCGCTGTTGGCCGACGTTTTCGAGTCATTGGCCGCGGCGATTTACCTGGACGGGGGGGACGGCGCCGTTCGGGACTTTATCCAGCGCTACATGGGTCCGGAAATCGAATTGGCGGCTGCCGGCGAACTCGGCGGCAACTACAAATCGCTGCTGCAGCAGATGTCGCAGCGCGAGAACGGCTCGACGCCGACCTATCAATTGCTCGACGAAAAAGGCCCCGATCATAGCAAGTGCTTTAAAATCTCCGCGCAGATCGGCCGCGCGCAATTTCAAGCAGCTTGGGGCCGCAACAAAAAAGAAGCCGAACAGCGCGCCGCGCGCAATGCGTTGGCCGAGCTCAACGGCGAGCCCGTGCCGTTCCCGTCCGATTGACGCGCGATTTCAATCGCTGCATCCGCGATAAAAAAAGAGCGACTGAAAAAAAGAGCGACTGAAATAAAATAGGGGCACCTAAGAAATCTTGGGTGCCCCTTTCTCGTCGGTGTTCAGCAGCAAGGTCAAGCGAGCTCGACGCGCTACTTCTTCTTCTTGGCCTTCTTTTTCTTCGCGGGCTTCTTGCCGGCCGCCTTCTTCTTTGCAGCTTTCTTCTTCTTGGCCACCGTACGTCCTCCTAACTTTAGTTCTTCGCGCTTGTCATGTCGGTGCCGAGCTGGGTACGGACTCTCGACGAGCAAGACGCGATTTGACCAAACCAACTCGTTTGGTTGATTTATTATAGTACGACTTGCACCGGAATTAGCAAGCGCAGTTTTTCAAAAGCGCGAAGAAAATTATTTCGCGCTGGTCATTCCGTTCACGTCAGTTTCGTTTTCCGGCGCGCAATTGCAGAGTGTCGGCGACCAGTAACCCGTTGCTGAGCGTTGCGAAATTCTGTCAAGTCGTGCAAAGGATGCGCCAGGGATGCCACGGCGCGCAAATCATCGCCGATGATCGCAGCATCGGCGGTTTCGAATCGCGGTATCGGAACCTAAACTGATCGCGATCATGAAGGCTCGGCCGCGCCCAACCCGCAAAATGGCAATTGGCCGGGCGCTGGCGAGATGTCACAATAGTGGGCTCCAGCCCCGCTTGCGAGAAACCCCATGATTGCTGAAGTTATCTCGATCGGCGACGAGCTTACCAGCGGCCAGCGCTTGGACACCAACAGCCAGTGGCTCAGCCAACGGCTGAGCGAGCTGGGCGTTCAGGTGCTTTACCACAGCACCGTGGCCGATGATTTGCAGGCCAACATCTCGGTGTTTCGCACGGCGCTTGCCCGATCCGATGTCGTCGTGGCTACCGGTGGATTGGGGCCGACCGCCGACGACTTGACGCGCGAAGTGCTGGCCCAGGTCTCGGGCCGGGAACTGTTGTTGGACGAAGCGTCACTGGCTCATATTCAACGGTTATTCGCTCGGTACAAGCGAGACATGCCTGAACGGAACCGCTCGCAGGCCCTGTTTCCCGCCGGCAGTCGCATCATTTTCAATTCCAATGGCACCGCGCCGGGCATCTGGATGGACGTGGCCCGGCCCGGTGGTGGAACCTGCCACGCGTTTGCGCTGCCCGGCGTACCGGCGGAAATGTTCGAGATGTTCCACCAGACCGTAGGTCCGGCGGTGGCGGCGCTCGGCGATCGGCCGCAAGTGATTCGGCATCGGCGGATCAAAGTCTTCGGGGCGGGCGAGAGCCACGTCGAGCAGATGTTGCCCGACCTGATTCGCCGCGGACGGAAGCCATCGGTCGGCATCACGGTGCACGCGGCGACGATAACCCTGCGCATCACGGCCGTGGGCGCAACGCCGGAAGAATGCTACGCGGCCATGGAGCCCACCGTGGCCACGATTCGCCAGTGTTTGGGCTCGCTCGTCTTTGGCGAAGAGGACGACGAGTTGGAAAACGCCGTTATCAGACTGTTGGCCGCATCGGGCCACACGCTTTGCACGGCCGAAGTTGGCACCGGTGGTTCCGTGGCCAAATGGTTGAGCCGCGCGGCTGGCGGCCAACCGTTCTATCTGGGCGGCTACGTCATTCAAAATATGGCGATGCTTGCCAGGTGGTTGGGTGATTCGCAAGACCTGGTTGCCGGGCACGGGGGAGCCTCGCGCGAGGTTGCCGAAGCGATGGCTTTATGTTGCCGGGCCCAGAGCGGGGCCGATTTCGGCCTGGCGATTGGTCCCTTTCCCGCCGACGGAGCTCAAAATCCAGAAGTGCCTTTCTATTTCAGCCTGGCCGCGCCCCACAAAGTGACGACCAAGGCATCATCGCTGGTGGGCCATCCTGCGATTTGGACGCCTCGCGCCGGCAAAGCGGCCCTAAATCTGTTGCGATTGACGCTGCTGGGAGAAATGTAGGCGGTGGCACCGGTCACCTATCGTTGGGTGGCGGGGCTCTTCTATTTGAACACGACCGAAAGCACAAGGCCCACGACGCCCAAGGCCACAACCCACAGTGCCGAGCCAGGCTGTCGCGGTTGCGGCTGGTCATCGCGCTGCACAGCGGCCATCGCGGTCAGTAGATCGGTTCCGGCCGCAAGGTGCATTTCGAGTTCGGCAAGCTGTTCTGGCGTCATGCTTCAAGTATAGCTTCACTTGCTTTGCATTTCTCTGTAGCGGTTCATCAGGTATGCCGCGAGGGCCGTTCCCGACGCCACCACGAGATTCGCCATCGCAGGGTCAATGCTGGGTGCGTTACTCTTGCCGTGGCCGGTTCCGAACAGGTTCCGTAGCTCGGTTGCGGATACCACGATTTGCGCCATGCTTCCGAACAACTTGCGTAGTGACTCTGAGCCGGGCATCGTTCCATCAAAGTCGGCCGGATCAAGGCCAAGTGCGGCTTGTGTGCGCTTCAGTAGCTTGGGCATTTCGTCGTTGCCGGTTCGCGCTCCGTGCATTCCGAGAGCAGTCTTGAAAACGGTTTCACGTAGTTCCTTCGTTGAGCCAATTGCTTGTGCCGGATCAGCCGCAAGTGAATCACGGATTCGTCGAATATGGGCCTCGACGTCGAATCCTGCGCCAGCTTCCTGCGCATCGGCCAGACTGCCGACAGCAGGAACATCCCCGCCGCAGTACTCATCGTAGACAGCTGGTTCGTTTTGCCGAAGCCAATCTTTAATGCCAGGGAAGTCCAGAATCACTTCGATATTTGCCGGGTCGCGGTCGGCGATGTACTCAACAGCGTCAAGAACACACGATCCGTAATCTGAATCGCCCCAGTGTAGGCTGCGCAAAAGTCTGCCGTGGTTGTTGATCCAGTCGATGGAATCGGTCGCGTAGCCGAGTTCCTTCCAAGTCGTTTCGTCAAGCGTTGCTTCCATCGCCTTTTTTAACGCAAGCACAAGCCGATTGTGTTGGCGTCGATCGCCACTATGTCTGAGTCGCATGTTGGCCAGCCCCCAGTCAATGCCTCACAACGCTGTGCGATTGTGTGGGC
>JACQFF010000094.1 GCA_016200205.1 Planctomycetia bacterium | reverse complement strand
TACCTTGGTCGTGCCGTTATAGGTCACGGACCAGCCCACCTGGCCCGCACCCGTGCCGCCGGTCAGCAGGACTGGGCAATCCGCAAACGCCCCAGCCGCCGGCGCGGCGGCATCCAGCGTGATGGTATTGGCGCCGCCGCCCTGTGCCGTGCCGCTACGCAGAATGTTGCTTTCGGCACTAGACAGCGCGGCCGCGACGGTCTGCACGACACTGTTGACGCTGCCGGCCAGGTTGCCGCTGCCGTCCAGATTGATGGCGCCGGCGCCTATGCCAATGATCGGCAAACCGCCGGCTGCGGCCGCGTTGGCATTGGGGAGCGAAGCCAGGCCGGCCCGCTGGGCGTCGTACGGGTCAATGGATGCCAGTTGGATTTCCATATCGGACTGCACCACGCCCGTGGCCTGCACGGACACGATCAGCTTGCGCGCGTTCGCCACGCCGAACCGTGCGTTCGGAAGATGGATCTCGTAAACGCCCGGATGGTTGGTCGCATCAACTTCCTTGAAGTTTGCCGTGGTGGTTGGCGTGGAATACGTACCCAGAGTCGTGATGGTTCCCAGATTGCCACCAGCGTATGCGGTGGCCGTGGGCTCATTGCTTGCAATCGTGGAAATGTTCAAGCCCGCGCTCTGATAGGTCAGGCCGGTTTTACCGGCGCCCACGGTGCTGGCGCTGTCCAGCAGTTTGACTCGGATGATTACGCCGGTGACGCCGTTTTTGTAGATGGTTTTCATGAGGATCCTTTACTAAGCCGAGGGACGGCCGTCCCTGGGCTTATGCTGTCAGAACAAATTCCCAACAAGATCTTGGAAGCCGCTGGAAAACGGAGCGGGTCTCAAGGAAGCCGGCGGCGTGTATGCAACCACCAGCGTAGGCCGGTTGGCGGGAGTGCCATTCTCGGAACTGTAAAACGCGCCGAAGTCCTGAGTACCGGGCTCGCTGGCGCGCTTCACCAACAGTTGCAACAGGTTAGCGCGATTTGCGATGGCATCGGTGATGAGCGCCACCACGTTGGCATCGTTAAAGACAACATTGTCACCAGCATGAGCCAACGTCACGGTGCTCGAATTTACCAGGCTCGTGTCGCCGCCCGGCACATTCCAGTTGCTCGTGCCGTTATAGGTGCTCCAGGTCGCGCCTGCTTCTGTCCAGTTCTGTTGGGTCACTCTTCGGAGCTCAAACCCATTGGCGATGAGGACTGCGCCCGACCCTGTATTCGTCAGCGTCAATGTGGCGGAATTGATCGATGAACCAGCCGGAATTAACGACAGATCAAACCGCAGCAGTGCGCGACACACGGCCGCATTCTTGCCTTCCAGCGCGGTCCCGATTTGCAGCGGGCTCGTGGAGCCGTAGTTCGTCGACAAGTTGTTGTTGTTGAGATAGGTGTCCAACACCGTCGAAAGACCACGCTCGAGCGTCAGGGTAGCCATGTCATGCCCCCAGTTTCACGGTGACCGCCGATGCGAGCGAGGCAAGAGCGCAACTGCCGTGCAGCGTGGTGGGGACTCGCTGACTCGGGTCTTGCCCCTCGGCGAGCGGTTCGAATCCGATCGGCTCCCAAACCACCACTCCCAAATCGTTCCAGAGCAATCGCTCGGGAGTTGTGACGGCGGAAACCGTCGCGTTGAGTATTTCTTTTCCTCCCGTCAGGCCCCACTGCGCCAGAGCCGAGATGAGCCGGTAGTAGGATTCGTCAGTTGATGAAGCCAGCGCGAACAAATTGACGTTCGAGCTCGTCGCGGTGCTCCACCAGGCGGCAAAACCGACCAGGGCCGCGGCATCATCGCGGGCAACGTTCCAAACGAAATTAGAATTGGCCAAGATCTCGGCGATGCGGTCCGCATCGACCGAGGCCGTGCCCGACCAACACGAATTCTCGTCTTGCGTCTTTGCGTTCCACAAGTCGGCCACAGCGGCGCAATCAGCGGATGTGCAGTTCGTAATGGTGAGCATGCGAGTCGGTCGCCCAAATGAAAGAAAACGTGGAATCCGTGTTGCTAACGATGCCGGATGCTTTTATCGATCAAAGCTGTCGTCGAGTAATCGCTCGCCACACGCCGCTTAGCGGCGATTTCGTGACGCTCAAAATGGTCCATCGCGATCCGCCGGCGTCTTCGATCGCGTCGCCTTGCCGGGGTTCGATGCCGCCCAAATTGATTTGCGGCAGGTTCCAGGCCAAATCGCTGGCTTCCAAGCCAACTTGCCGGAATTCCGTTTCCTCCAGCGACAACGACCCACGCTTGGCGCCGGCGACGGAAACGACGCTCGTCGAATGCAAGGTGACTGTTTCCGTGCCGTCGACCAGCAGGCAATCGTCGGCAACATCGGGTTCGAAACTCATGGCGTGAATCCTTGTGTGGGAAACTCGAACGGATCCTCGGCCGCCAATTGTTCGTTGCACCAATCAACGCGATGCTGCAAATGCTCCAAATACTGCGTCCAGTTGAATGTCTGGCCATCTTCGGTGTAGCTGGGCTTTTTCTGCGCGGACACCTCGGCCATTTGCGCCAACGTATTGGCCTTGATCGCGTTGATTTGATCCAAATTGCTCATGATCGGATGACTTTCAAAAGTGGGAATCCAGTCCGCACGCCCCGGATCACGGGGGAGACGAATGATCCGGGGCGGCCGTTTGCCGTGGGCGCCGACTAACCGGTGTTTTTGACCACGTAGCGCGGATTGAGGACTGCCGCGGCTCCGCGTTCGCTGGCTTTGAAACGCACGACAATGTCCTGGCTGAACTCCGCGTCGCTGTTTTGCGCCGACTGGGTGACCGTGATCGGCCAGTTTTCCATATAGGCGAACGCCTTTTTGAAGTCACCCAAGAACCACCACTTCTTGGCGTCCGCCGGGGCCTGGCCGGAAGCGACGATCCGGCGATATGCCAGGCCGCTTTCCTCCACGCGGTAGTTGCCCAGCGGATTGGCGGCCAACGTGGTGGTGGCGGTTGCCGACGGGTTGAAGCGAATCTCCAGCGCGTTGAGCACGCGATGGGCCGCATGGCGATAGGCCGGCATCACCAGCACCGTGTTGGCTTGCAACAACACCGGCTCACCCGTATTGGGATCGAGAATGTCGTTGAAGAGTTGCTCGGCCGCGTCGACATTGGTCCAATCCACCAGCTCATTGCCGGTCTTCACGTTGACCCACGGCGCGGCGGTTTGATAGGTGTTGTAGCTCGTGCCCAGCCACTTGTAGTTGTTCGTGGCTCCGATCACCAGATCGAGCAACCGCTTTTCTTTGTTCAAACCCAACAGCTCGCCGACTTCGCTGGCGCGGCTTAGCACCAGGTGGGTGCGGTCGAAGAAGATGGCCTCTTTGGTGACCGGCACGATGAAGCCGCGCTTGGTCGTGGACGGCGTCTCGATGTAGTCCTCACCGAAGCCGAGGTTGGGATACGGCATTCCCGGAGCAATTCCATCGGCTTGCGCCTCGAGCCGAGCGATGCCCGGAATTTTTTCGCCGTCGAGCCGGGTCGGAACCGTATCCACCAGTTTCGAGACCACGAAGGCTTCTTGCGTGTAGGCCTCCATGATTTTGGTATAAATGAACTGGCTGGTGATGTTGAGAAACGCGGTGACATCGACACCATCGCCGGCTTCCAGCAAATTGACGCTCCCGCCGCTGCGCGGATCCATGGTACGGACCCACTCGTGGCCATCCGGCACGAGTCCTTCGGCCAGATCGCGAATGCTGAAGTCTTCAGCGCGCACCTGGCCCTGCCCGATGGCCTCGGTCAATTCCAACATCGTCTGTCGAGGACCGGTCAAATCGTAACGGCGTTTGAGTTCCCTGGCTTTGATCACGTCCGAGTCTCCTGAAAGGGGTTTGTGCTAGTTCGAGTGCCGCATTCGCCGTACACAAGCGCTACAAGACGGCTTGCGGACCGGCATGGCTAATGGTGCCTACTACATCGACCAAAACCGAAGTGCCGGCCGGATTGACGCGTTTGGCGCAATAGCCGATCGACAGCTCGGGGTTGGCGGTGGCAGTCGCAATCACCTGTTGATTCAAGAGCGCGGTGCCGCCGGCGTTTTTGTCGGCGCCAATTCGGGCACCCACTTCGAACGTAGCCGAAGCGCACGCGAACTCGAAGACGCCAGTCGTGGCGACGCGAATATCATGCGCGTCGCCGGCGCGTGACTGCTGCATGGCGACTCCGGCGAACGCGTCGTGAAACGTTTCCTGAGTGGCTGCCAGGCTGGCCCCGTACGTCATCGCGCCGGCCGGCTTGACCGTGCTCGCTGCGTCGACGTAAACCAAATCGCCGATTTCGATCACCGTCGACGAGGCGACGTTCATCACGATGGGATTCGTCTCTCCGTATCTCCAACGCATCGTACTTGACATTTCAGATTCCTCTTCAGCTAGAGTTCTTTGGGAATGAGTTCGATATTAAACGCAACGACCAGAGAGACTCGGTTATGGCGACGAGATCGCGCGGACAAAGCCCTGGACGTCGAGCGCGCCGCCGGCCAGGTCCGATCGGCCTTGTTCCCGCGAGCTGGGCCTTGCCCAAGTCGATGATCCACGGTCCAACTTTCGGGCGCTGGCGATCGCACTGGCACGCTCTTGCACGAGGGTCCGCATCGCCTGCTCGTTGGGAGCCGCCAGCAGCGTTTCCAGGAACAAGTCACTGACGATCGGCTTGGTAAGCGTGTCGGCCTGGTCGGGGTCGGGCAGCTTGAACTCCTTCAACAGTTGAACTGCCGCGGCGCGTCGTTGCTGGGCGGCTTCACATGCCCGCAAACGGTCGAGTTCGCCTTGCACGGCGGCCAACTGGCCGCGGACTTCGGCCTGAATGGCTTCCACAAGGTCGGGCCGAGCGGCGCGGAGTTGTTCCGCACTCGCTTGGGCCAGGGCTTCAACAAGGAGCTCTGGCTGTGCGGCAGCCGACGCTCCGCCGGCGTTCTCATACAGCCCGCGCGTCGTGGCCGGATCAGCCACCAGATCGACGCTCTGGACTTTGAGGATCGCCTCGACCACGGTCTGGCCGCCCTGCCGCGAGGTGCGGGCTTCGACATTGTGTGAAAAGCCGACGTTTTCAGGCGCGTGCGCGGCGTCCCACAGCAATTGCTCGGCGAGCGCGTGCTTGGGATTGAACTGGAAGTCGCCAAACAGACCGTCGCCGTGGCGCACGCTCACGTTGCGAATCGATCCCAGGCGGTCCTGGTAGTCGCGTGCGGCCGCGGGATTGCCCTTGGGATGATTGACGTTCACCTTGGCGCCCTCGTAGAGGCCCACGGCATCGGTCAACGCGGCGGGCAAG
>JACQFF010000093.1 GCA_016200205.1 Planctomycetia bacterium | reverse complement strand
CTGCTCTGTAGAAACCCTTGAATCGTCTGAGGATCATGACGTTCAGGGTGATGGTTCGTAGGAGGATTTCGCGGCACTGGCTCCAGTATGTTCGTGCTCGCAGTGCGGAGCCAAGCAGCCGTTTCAGCATACTGTTGACGGTCTCCACCTGCCAGCGCTGAGAATAACGCGTGAGATGAAGACGTGTTTGCATTTGTCGTCGCCAGTAGCCGCTCGCCGGCTTCGTGGTCTGACGGCCGATCTTCGCCGGGATTAGGGACCGCACGCCACGCTTTTCACGGGCGAACTGGTGCGCGTGTTCGGCGTCGTAGCCCGCGTCGGCCGCCAGGGTGGCGATCCGCACACGCGACAACGCCTGATCGAGCGCCGCGCGGAAGTGCGGAATATCCGGCGCCGGCCCTCGCCCAGGGACGACCGCCAGAATCAAATGGCTGCGACAGTCGCACAAGATGCCTGCCTTCGGGAACCGCTGGTACGTCGTCTTTTGCCAAGTTTTCCCGCCTTTGGCACGGCGTCGCACGTAGTAACTGCTGGCACGGGCGCGACTCCAAACCGGTGCCGTCCAGCGCGGCCAGCGGTACGGTGCTGGGCAGATTGCGTTGCCACTTCGCGATGTGAATCGTCCGGTCGAGCAATCGCCGCGCCGGCCGAAACGCCAATAGCCGGCCCGCCGCCTTCTGCAGCGTCGTGAAGTGCGGGACCGTTTTCAGCTCGATCACCGCCGCCAAATCCGGCGAGTCGCGCAGCAGCGCGCTGGCTTTGCGATAATCGAGCTGCAAAAACTCCTTGAGCACCAGACAGGCGAACAATTGCGGCTGGTTGAACGTCTTGCGGCTGTACCGGCTCGAATACAAACGCAACGTCAGCAGCCCAATCAAGTAAGCGTACTGCAACACACGACGAGGAGATTTGGTAGTAGTCATCTCCTCTTGCTACGAAACCCACCCAGCTAGCAGACTAAGCCAGCACACCGGGATTTCTACAGAGCAAGAATGTCCCCTTTTCCAAGCCGCCAACGACTCTGGGGCTCCAGTGGTCCGAGAATTGAGTGAGCTTCTCTGCGAGGGAGATTCTCTGCATGCTTTTACACTCCTTCATCCACGAATTCAGAATCGCTCTTGCCAGAAGCCTCCTGAAGTTCGATGGCCTTTCGCTGGAAAGCCAGCCTCAAACCAACCGTCACACTTCCAACAACCAACCCCATGATCCAACAGGCTCCGCTCCAGACCCGTAGCGTAAAGGCAAACTTGTCGAAGAATGCGAGCAACCTGGGAAAATCTTTCATCTCCTCGTGAGCCATGAACCACATGCACAGCATCCAAGTCAAGGCAATAACGGTGCCTCCTGCTGGAAACAAGGCTCCAATACAAAATGCTCGCAAGTTCGCCCTGCCGTACACGACTCCTGTTGTGAGAAGGGCAGCCAGAGCCACCGAAATCAGGACCAACACCGGCACTGCGAAGTTGGGCGGAGCTGCGACCAACAGATAGAGTGCAACTCCGAGCAGACCGGTTCCAATGAGCAGTGTTTTGAGGCCAAATCTCATTTCGATGACTTGAGTGCCAGCCGTCGGGAGAACAAAGGGAGAACCAGGCGAAGAAGATCAGCCAAGCGTAGCGCTCGTACTATCGTGGTTTCATGGCATTGCTGCCCCCATCAAACGCCTGTGGCCTGCGGTTTCAACAGGCCACGTATACGAGACGATCGCCCGCGGCGTGTGGCACCCGCCTTGCCAGTGATTGAAAAGCGCGCTTGCTTTGCCGTGGCCCAGCCCGTGGCACGCAATCAATTCCTGCTCGACGTTACTTTTTCGGAAATCCCAAGGCTTCCAACTGCTTGGCGACGTCTTTGCCGTGCTCCTTGGCGTTGACCTTTCGATCGACGAGTTTGACCAGCCCGTCTTGGCCGACGTAGAAGGTCCAGCGCTCGGGCAGGGGCCGGCCCTCGTGAACTACGCCGTAGGCTTCGGCGACCTTCTTCGATGGATCGCTGAGAATCGGAAAATCGAGCTTCAGCGATTCGGCGAATTTCTTGTTCGTCTCGGGCGTGTCGGCGCTGGCGGCGAAATAAGCCACGTCGAATTGACGAATGTCGGTTCCGCTGTCACGCAGCGAGTTGCATTCGGCCGTTCATCCACCGGTGAACGCCTTGGGAAACCAGGCGATCACGACCGCCTTCTTGCCGGCGAATTGCGAAAGCGAGTATTGCTGCCCGTCGGAGCCTTGCAGCATGAAATCCGGCGCCTTGTCGCCCACTTTCGGCGCGTCGGCGTAAGCGGTGTGAGCCAAAGCGGCAATCAACAGTGCGGAAAAAACAAGTCGCGAAGTCATCGCTCGATCTCCTCATGGGTTAGGCCGGGGCTTCGCCGAATTGCGAAGTCCGGGGGGCACGATATTTGACATTCAGTTGCGGCGTGTCGAGACGCTGATTCTGGCGAATTCTCGATTCCAGACACAAATCCAAAATGCCGCTGACCAACAGCGTGCGCTCGACCGGGTAAGGCGCCTTGCCGCTGGCGATCATCTCTTCGACCCGGTTCATCAGGCACGCCGAATAGGCCACGTTCGGCAGCGGTGGCAGCAGGAACTGCGTTGAGACGATTTGCGGCAGGCCCCGCACGCGGCAGGCGAACGTAAAGTCTTGTACAGCGCCGTTGATCATCAATAGCGTAGCCCGCAGGCCGTCATTGTACTCGATGAAATAAGCGGCCGGCTCTTTGACCAACTCCTCCAGTTCGCCACTGTGCACCAGATCCTGCGGCCGGCCATCGAGTTCGCCGACGCCGGAGCGCGAGTTCGATCGGGCCAGCGCCGCTTCGAGCAATCGCCGCGACCAGCGCCCGTCCTGACCGGCTTGCCACACGGCCGGGCCTTGAATCAACTGCACCGCCTTGACGCCCGTCTCGCCGTTGCGGCGGCGTTCGAGCATGCACTGCATTGCCTCCAGGGCGTGAAAATCCGCCGCATCCGAAGAGCCCACACCGACCATCAAGGCCTCTTCGATGACGCAATCCAGCGGCAGCTCGACGTCCGGCAGCCGCCACGTGACCGGCAAGCTCGAGCCGGCCAGCATCGGAAAGTTGAGCTTCTTCGAAGCCGCCACCATGCGGCTAGCTTTCTCGAAGCTGTACGAAAGGTGCTTGTCGTTGAACACCGGCACGGTGCGGCCGTCTTTTTCGAAGACTTCGGTCACCTGCTGGAAGAATTCATAGCGCGGATATTGAATTTGTCCCTTGGCATTAACCGGATAATCGCCATGCTCGCCAATGACGAGCACCGCGTCGACGGCGAGCTGCCTGGTCCCACAGCGCAGCGCTTCGGCAATCGTGGGGTACACCTGAAATCCAAACTCGTGGGCTCGCTCTTGGCTCTGGTCGCCTTCTGGTTTTTGATCGACATAGAGCGAGACTACGTCCATCGCCGGCTTGTGCCAGCGGCCGTTCCACGGGTAGCCGACCAGGAAGCGATCGCCCATGTGCTGCGCGTGCGACAGATAGCGCCAGATCGTGGTGATGATCGCCAACCGTTTGCGGCCCGGTGGTGTTTGTGGCATGGTTTAAGTCCTGCGAAACGTCGAGTGGGCAGTCGGTTGGTAGCGGATCGCCAGGTGCGGTGTGTCGACTGGCTCTCCCTTGCGCGAGAGCGATTCGACGCCGGCGGCCACCAGGCCCGTGGTGAGCAACGTACGCTCGACCGGGTAGGAGGGCTTGCCCGAGAGAAAGAATTGCTCGATGTGCCACACCAGTGGATTGAAATTGTTGGGCTGCGTTTCGTGGCCTCCGCCCAGCCACAATTGCGTGGAAAACGGCTCGGCCTGGCCCTTGAGGCGCGCCGCGAACGTAATGTCGCCGATCAGTTCGTTGGCCAACAGCATCGTGGCCTTCACTCCGTCGGCATATTCGAAACGGTACGCCACCGGGTCTTTCACCATCCGTCGCATGTCGGCCGGCGTGGGATAAACATGATTAAAGCCCTCGCGGGCTGGCGTCAGCATGTGGCTGCGGCAAAGACAGGCCTCGAACAAATTGGGGTCCCATCCGCCGCTCGCCCAGGACCCGGCCTTGAGTGCTTCCCAAACCGCGTCTCCGCGCAGGGCCTGCAATCGCACGACCCCTTTTTCGCCCCCCTTCCGCCGTTCGACGAAACATTGGATCGTCTCCAGGGCATGAAAGTCATAGCTGTCAACCCCGCCATTGCCGACGGCCATGACTTCCTCGATTTCGGAGCCCAACGGCATTTCGACCGACGGCAACCGCCATGTGATGGGCAGGCTGGAGCCGGCCATGAATGGAACACGGAGGCCAGCGGCCGTGTCGACCATTTCCTTGGCCCAGGCCCAATTCCAAGAAAGATGCTTGTCGTTGAAGACCGGCGCCGTGCGGCCGCTGGCGCGAAAGACTTCAACGGTTTGCTTGAAGAACTCGTACCGCGGATAGAGAGTCTGCCCTTTTTCGTTTTGCGGGTACTTGCCATGTTCGCCGATAATCATCACGCCGTCGACGGCCAACGAATCGCCGCCGCAAGCGAGCGCCGCGGCGATGGTGGGATAGATCTTCAATTGACTAAAGCGCGCGGCCCGTTCGCGGCTCAAATCGCCCTCGGGAAACTGATCGACGTAGAGCGAAACCAGGTCTACTTCGGGCCGATGATGCCCGCTCTCCCAACCAAAGCCTTCCAGGAAGCGATCGAGGATCACCTCGCCGTGCGAAAGTTTTCGAACTTCGGTCACCAGCGCCGCGATGCGCGGCCGTTTGGCCGGCCGGGCCGCTTCGGTTTTCCTGGCGGCCACGGCCAACAGCGCGGAAGCCGGGACGCCGGCCAGAACGGTGCGCCTGGAAACTTTGATCGCTTCGAGCATGTGCGTGCTCCGATTAGTTACCGATGCTTCAGAGGGTGTCTTGGAAAGAATCGTTGATTTGGGGTTCGGCCTAAGGATTGACGTGGAATTGCGTCACTCAGTCAATTACACTAATGTGATCTAGTGTATAGAATAAATTTGCTCTGTCGACCGATGTTCTAATTCCCTTCACGCTGACGGTTTAAGGCTGGACAGCCACCCCGCGTATGACCGACCCGGATTACGATAGGCCGCCTGTCGTCGAAACTGTATTGGGCGTGCAATTTGAACCGCTTGGACCGATGCGTAACGCGCACCTTGGAGCATTCTGGAAATCGCTCGGGGATGAGTGGAAGCGTGTGTCCGAAGCACCCGCCCTTCCCGCTCAAATGGAGAGCTTCACAAACGCCCCAAATTGGGGGATGATGTCGATTCAGTTTCAACTCACGCAGGACGTGACGAATCGTTTGCAAATTCGAAACGAAGCTGGCGACCGCATGATTCAAATCCAGAACGGCCGATTGCATGTGAACTGGCTCGGGCACGAGGGAGTTGAGTATCCACGATACCCGAAAGTACGTGAACAGTTCGACTCGATTCTCGATCGATTTCGAGCGTTTGCTCGTCGGGAAGAACTTGGCGAACTCACGCCAAATCAGTGGGAAGTCATCTATATCAACAGAATTCCAAAAGCCACTGTTTGGCATTCTCCGGCTGACTGGGGTTTCTTTCGTCCGCTTCGAGAACACGTCGCGCTGTCATTGGTTCACTTGGAAAGCTTCCTCGGTGAATGGCATTACGAGATACCGGAGCAACGCGGCCGATTGCACGCTAATTTTCGGCACGTCCGGGAACCCGATGCGTCAGCAAAGGAGTCCGTCATCCTCACGCTAACGGCACGAGGTGGCGTTGGTGGTGATCAGAATCTGGCAAGTTTGGGTGAAGGATTGGACCTGGGTCATGAGACGATAGTGATCAGCTTCAAAGAGTTAATGTCCGATTACGCAAACAACTGGTGGGGTCTCAAGGATGTCAACCGCTGAATGCGACCTAATGTCTCGATTTGAAAGCCGGGCGGTGAAAACCAATGCTGGGGCAGAAGCCTCTGCGTTTTTGCACGATGAAGCCCAGTCGAAAAAGGTTTCCGAGTACGACGCTTGGCAGCGGCTTATAGATTATCAATTGGTCGAATGGGGACGGAACCCCAGAGAACTCGAAGATGATGGATTGAAGGCGCCTGCGCCTGTTGCAATCGAAAAAGCTATTGAGCTTTCAAAACGCCTTCGTAAGACGAGTTCGCCCGCGCCCACCACAATCGTGCCAGATGGCATTGGTGGAATCGTGTTCGAGTACCGTCATGGCGGAAACGCTGCAACTCTGCGGATTTCGTCGAGCGGCGCAGTTGAATTCGTGGAGTTTCGAGATGGCGCATTGATTAAGCGCTGGCAAGTCAACTAACACCGCACCGATATGTCATGCTCGGGAGAAGCCGACTTCGTCGAAGATGGTGAGATCATTTTTCGACGGATTCCCAAGTCCATGCCTTGGTATAACTCGGACACGAATACATGCAGCCCTGAAGCTTTCAACCCGCGTGACGACGATGTTACGGGAATATCTGTATTTCGCGCCAAGCATAAGACTGTCGAAGAGGCAGCACAGGGTCCTTCGAAACACGGATACTATGTTGCGAGGTTCAACGCTGGCACGCTTCGAGCTGCCGGAATTGAAATCCGAGTGGATGATCCAGATGACCCAGGGCACGCGGTTCTGCCAGACATTCGAGCCGACACTCGCGATTCAAATGCGGTCTTGGAATTTAAAGAAAAACTGGCGACCAAATTGATTGTCGACGTTCAGGGGCCATTTGGTTTGCGCCATTAAGCCAGCGTCTGCTGAACTCGCTTTACCAAATTAAGTCCGTTGTGCAGCGTGACGCCAGTCGGCTTTGATTGCAATGCAGAGGGGTATACCCAATGCGCGCGCATGTGATTCTCAGCGCGAAGCTCAACCCCAGCGGCTGCCGTCCCACCGGATCACCCGTTCCAGCAGGTTCACCACGTCGGCGGAAAACACCTTGAACAGGGTTTCGCCTTTGGCGGCGGTGGCGACGCGCGGATTGCCGATGTGGCCGGCGGCGCTGCGGTCCTTGGTCGTCCAGGCGCGATGGACGGGATCGAACGGCTGGCTCGGATCGACCGCGGCGGCTTTCTTGTAGTCGCCTACCAACTGGGGCGCGAGCGCCAGGATCATCGAGGTTTCCCATTCGCAGGCGTGGCCCATTCCGTGTTGTTCGATCGAGGGATCGACCTGGTGCGGCTGCGATCCCAACGCCCAGTAGCAGGAAAACAACAACAACAGATCGTCGCGGTGGCGGTGCTTTTGCCGCACCTCGAACAGGGCCTGCTGACCCGGCACGGTATTTCCGCCGTGACCGTTGAGGACCACGATCCGCGTGAAACCGTGTGTCATGAAATTCTCGATCATGTCGACCAGCAGATCGATGTACGCGCGAGGCGAGGCGGACATCGTGCCCGGAAAGTCCAGGTGGTGCCCGGAATTGCCCAGCCACATCACCGGCGCGAACAGCACGCGATCTTTCAACGCCTGTTCGGCCCGGCGAATTATTTCACCGATCAGCATGCTATCGGTGAAGACCGGCAAATGTTGTCCATGCTGTTCCAGGGCAGCCACGGGGATCACGACGGGCGTTTTCTTGGAGAGCGCGGCCACGGCGGGCCAATTCATTTCCGCAAGCTGCACGGGTTGATTCTCCCAGCGGGTTGAGCAAACTGATCGATACAAGGGCCGCGGTTCAATCGTCGTCATCGTCGTCGAAACCGGCCCGCATGTCGTCCGGATCGTCCATTTCCGGTGATTCGAGCAGGCTCTTCCAATCGAACCCGTGATCGAATGGCTTGAGCGCCTTGCCCGGATCGAAAATCCGCGCGTCGACCGGAAGCATCGTATACGTGGCGAGGTTTGGCGTGTCGGTGAAAAAGTCGCGCGGAAGCGAGGCCGTGGCGTCGAACTGGTTCAAGTAGGGTAAATCCAAAAGCGTGAAGATCATTTTCAGCACCGAACCGAAGTTCGCCAGCTCCGACGAGACATAGTTTCGCTTGACGTGGGGGCCAATCAACAACAAGATCGAGCGATGGGCATCGACGTGATCGCGGCCGCCTTGCGGGTCGTCTTCGGTTACGATGATCAGCATGTTCTTCCAATACGGCGTGCGCGAGAGCAGATGCACGACGCGACCCAGCGCCAAATCGTTGTCGGCCACGTACGACTCGCTGAAGGGATAGCCGGCCTCGGGCCGTTCGCCCGCCATGTGGTCGTTCGGCAACACCATGGTGATCAGCCGCGGAAACGGCTCTTTGCCGCTCGCCCAGCGCTGGCGATATTCTTCCTCGAAAATATCGGCCCGGTACTGATCGGGAATGTTCATGTTGAATGTCGGAAACTTGCGCGAGGTGTGGTCGAACAGCGGCTTGGGCAGCGGAAAGCTGACGCTCATTTGCACGCCGGTGTTTTTGTGGATCTGCTCTTCCATCGACATCGGCATTTCCATGCCGAACCCGAAATTGAAGAAGGGCGTTTGGTGGCGATCCAAATGTTCCCACAGCGCGCCGGCCTCGTTGTAGTCCTCGGGCATCACCGTGCCACTCGAACCATTGACATAGCGCCTGCCGGGCGCGGAACTCAACGGTCTGGCTTCGATGCGCGAGCGGGCGTTTACCTCGACCCATTCGTTGGGGTACACGCCCACGACCCAGCGATGCCCCGTGTTCGACTGGTCGGCGTCGCAATAGAAGTTGTCGCTGATCGCGAATTGATCGGCCAGGGCCTGGTGATTGGGCGTCACGTTCACGCCGGAAATGGTCTCCAGATTCTTGTTCCTCACGGTGACGTCGCGGCCCAATCCGGCCAGGGTCGAATCGCCGACGACACCGGAACGTTCGCCATACACCTGGTCGAAGGTACGGTTTTCCTTGACGATGAACACCACGTGCTTGATCGGGCTGGGCCGCAAGCCCGGCGCGGGCGGCAGCGGATTCTTCCCGTCATCGACGATCTTGCGCGCGCGGTATGTATTGGCGATCACTTGGCGCGTGTACGCATGGAGTTGCTTTGCGTCGGGTACCGCCACACGCTGTAACAAACCTTGCATGATGTCGCCGGGGTGCGATCCGCGCTCGGGCGGAACGAAGCCGCGGCCGCCGTTTTTTCCCGAGCCAACCCCCTTAGCGCTGGCGATGAACAGCTCGCGACCGTCGCGCGAAGTGCGCGCAAACGCGCAAAACCAGCCCGCGGGAATGTAGCCGGCCAATTGACGCGATTTCGTATCCACCACGGCTACCGCGTTCAATCCCGCGCACGCGACGTACAGCCTCGATTCATCGGGGCTCAAATCGAGCCCGAAAGGCAGCACGCCGCGCTCGTCTTCCAAGCCCGGCACGTTCAGGTCGATGTGCGTGACGATTTCGTTCTTTTGGACGTCGATGACCGAGATGTTATCGTTCGTGGCGTTCGAGACATAAGCAAACTGTTTTCCAACCGCCACGGTGCTGGGGCTGGCGCCGCCGACCGTGTTGATGTTCTTTCGTTTTGCCCCGACGAGATAACCGGTCTTGATTTTGGCTTCCACCTTGCCGGTGGCGAGATTCACCTTGAACACCGACATCGCATCGGGATGGTTCGGGCTGCCCAAACCGGGGATTAACACGCCGCCTACCATGACTCCCTGCTCGGCTTCTTTCGAGGGCACGCCGTAGGCCGGAAACTCGAGTCCAGCCGTGGCGCGATTCTGCTCATTCACGCCCGGCAGCAGCGGATACTCGAACATCCCCACGTTCGATACCCAGACGTAGTTCGCATCGGGCGAAAGGCAAACGCCGAACGGATTGCGACCCGCGCGCACCGATTGCGTGACCTTGCCTGCTTCGAGGTCGACTGTCACCAGGCGGTAATTATGCTGATCGACGGCGTACAGACGCCGTCCGTCGCGGCTGACGACGAAATCGCCCAGAAAGCTGTCCTCGAAACCATCGCCGTCGACGGAAATATGGCCGAGGAGCTTTCGAGTTTTGACGTCGTGGACGACGATTTGTCCGCGATTCGCGCTGCCAACGTACAATTTGGTTCCGTCGGGCGAGAAGCCGCAGCCCATGTACATGCCGTCGTCCAGCGATCGCTTGCCGGGAGTGCGAAATGGCACTAGCCGCTCGACCACGCCGAGCGGATGGAGGGCGATGAATTCAATCGCATCGCGGCTCACCAGGACAGCCGTA
The DNA here is from genome assembly GCA_016200205.1 of Planctomycetia bacterium. GTDB lineage: Bacteria > Planctomycetota > Planctomycetia > Pirellulales > PALSA-1355 > PALSA-1355. Next base: position 11,151 of record JACQFF010000093.1, on the reverse strand, counting down.
GTTTGATCGGGGCTGATCGCCATGCCCCAACTGTACGATTGGGTTCTGAGCGACTGACCGGCCGGGGTCAGCAATCGACCGTTGACCAGCACCAGTGGGTCGCCTTCGGTGGTGGGGCGCAGCTTCACCCCGGGCGGTTCAAGGACGGTCACTTCCCGCGGCGCGTCCGCCGCCTGGGCGAATCGACTCAGCAGGACGCCAGACAGTAGCACTCCGAAAAGGCAGCGCCGGCGGTATTGGGAGATTCGTTTCATTCGGCTGAGATGCAATACAAGTTTTCGCGTCCCCGCAGGAAGATTTGACTGCCGACAATTACCCCAGAGGCCTCAAATCCATCGTCTAATTTATTGGTCGAGAGGATCTCCAACTCGGGGCCTTTTTTGATTACCAGGGTGGTGCCATCGCGGCTGGTGAGATAGATGCGATCGGCGGCGCCCACCGGCGAGGCATAAATATTGGCAATCCCTTCCAACCGCTTGCGATCGATTACCGGCTCGCCGGTCTTGGCATTGAGGCACGACAAAATGCCCCTGTTGCTCCCGGTGAAGTAGAGCAAGTCGCCATACAAGAGCGGCGAAGGGACGTAAGGCGTGCCCGGGTCTTTGCGCTTCCAGGCGATCTTGTCCGTATCGGTGATGTCGCCCGTGGAATCCAAGGGAATGGCGTACAGGGCGTTGCCCGTGTAGCCGGTCATGGCGAACGCGAGTTGTCCGTCGCTCACGGGGCATGGGATGGCGGCAAGCACCTGGCCCCCGCACTCCCAGATCACCTCGCCAGAGTTCAGATCGTAACTGCGGACGCGCTTGGTACCGTTGACGATCACTTGCGTGCGACCGTTGTGGTCCATCACCAGCGGCGTCGCCCAGGAGGTGTTTTCTTCGCGGTCGACTTTCCATTTGGTTTCGCCCGTTGTGGCATCGAGCAACGTAATGAACGACCCGCCCTGATGATCCCAATTGACGATCACCGAATCGCCATGCACGACCGGAGACGTGCCTTCACCGAAGCTGTTGTAGATGGTCATTTTGCCCAGGTCGCGGCTCCATTTTTGATTGCCCTGGAGGTCATAGCAGTACACTCCGCGCGAGCCGAACGAGACGTAGATCTGCTTGCCATCGGTCATGGCCGAGGCCGAAGCAAAGCTGCCGTCGGGGTGATGGCCTTCGTGGGGCACTTCTTCCTTGGCGATCTGTTGCCAGCGGGTTTCGCCCGTGCGGCGATCGACCGACATCACGACGAATTGATAGAAATTCTTCGGCCTCTGTATATTGAAAGGGTTCTTGGGCGCGTCGGCTGCAGCCGGCGGCAGCTCGATCTGGCGATCGGTCTTGATGGCGGTGATCAAAAAGATTTGATCGCCCCATACGATCGGCGTGGCAGTGCTCTTGCCGGGGATTTTGGCTTTCCATTTGATATTCGTGTTTTCATCCCAAGTCGTCGGCGGATTGCCCAAGGGGGCGACGCCGGTGGCCAGCGGCCCGCGCCATTGGTGCCAATTCTGAAGTTTCAGCGTGGGAAAGTCATCCGAGGCCCCCCAGGCCACGGCGGCCACGAACCATAGACCCAAGCTCAGCGCGATTCTTTTCATGTCGATTGCGTCCTTCGGTTTTAGTGGTTAGTGGCCGGTGGTTAGTCGTCAGTTTAACCACTACTCACTTTATCTCCCGCTACCGCCCAACCAAGCTATCATGCCCCGCCCCGCGTTGCACGTCCAGTGAGGGGACCGGCTGAAGGCCGGAGGCCGTAGGCTCAAAAGCGCCAGCCAAACGTCTCCAGCCTATCGCTTCCGGCCTGCATTAGCGCAGCGATTGCAAAAACGCGATCAGATCGGCCAATTCTTGTCGGCCCAGTTGGGCATCCATTCCTTCGGGCATAATCGAGACGTTGCTCTGCCCGAGCGACTCGATCGACGAACGGAGAACCCGGACTTCGATGCGCGAGTTATTGAACAGGTAAATCGCGTCGGCCGTCTCCCGGGCGATAATGCCGGAGATCACCTGGCCGTCGTCGGTTGCCACGGTAAACGGTTCGTACCCGCGGGCAAAGCTGGCGCTGGGAAACACGATTGCTTCGAGCAGGTCGCGCGGTGCGCGGATGGCTCCGATTTTGGTCAGATCGGGCCCGATCTTGCCGCCTTGGCCCTGCACGGCATGACAGGTGGCGCAGATCGCCTTCTTATTTCCAAAAAACAAGTCGCGGCCGCGCTGAATATCGCCGCCGCCGAGCACGTCCTGCAATTCGACCAGCCGGGCTTGCTGCTTTTGTGAATTCACGCTGAGTTGCTGCAAAAGCGGTTCGGCTTGCTGACGGACCGCGTCGCCATACGGTTGCAGAGCCGCCACAAGCGCTTCGGCCTGCAAACTCTTCAAGCCCGCGGAGCGCGAGAGCGCCGCGACGAGCTCTTCGCCCAGTTGCGAGTCTTTGGATTGTTCGAAGGCCTGCAGCAGCTTGGGAACCTCCAACACGCCGGCGGCGGCCACGGCGGCGCACAAGGCCTTCAATTGGATATCGTCCAAATGGGCCTTGCCGAGTGCTTCTGCGGCATCGAGCCGTACCAGCGGGGTCTGTTCTTTGTCCAAGCCCGACACGAGAAAACTGAACAGCGCCTGATCGAGCCCACCCAACCGCGGCGCGACGGCGGCGGCTGATTGGACGCGAATATCAATCGGGCGTCCGGCGTCCATGGCCACGCGCAACAGCCGACCGTCAAACTCGCTGGACGCCAAGTCGGGAAAGGTCTGGAGCCTTCCGCCCAGTTCGAAAAAGTCGGCCACGAGTCCCGGCTGAAGTTCCGCCGGTCCGGTCGATTTCGACCGCGGACGATGCCAGAGCACGTCGGCGGGAATGATTTCTTTTGCGCGGCCATCAAACGCCCACGCCATTTTGCAGCCGGCCTGGCCTTCGCCTTGGATGAATTCAATCCGCAGGTCGTGGTCGCCTGTCGCGAGTTTGAGCCGGCCTTGCCTCTCGCGCATGCCGTGAGAGCCGCCGTTGTCGACGACCATTTTGCCATCCACGAACAACTGCGAGCCGTCGTCCGATTCGGTGTAGAAAACGTAGGTGCTGTCTTTCGGGCAGCGAATCGTGCCCATCCAGCGCACGCAAAAATTTTCCGACAATCGCGTGCCGGCAAACCGTTTTCCGGTCGGCTCGAAGTTGACCTGCGGATCGACTCGCGACACGAGCGGCCGCTTGTCGAGCGGAAGGGCGCGCAGCGTGGCCACCGCCTGGCGGACGACTTGCTCGTTGGCGTGTTCCAATGCCTGTTGTAATTGGCCCGCCCAGCTCTTGGGAAATTTCGTGATCGGCGCTTGGGCCATCACTTCCAACAGCAAGAGCCGGGTTTCGAGTTGCGTGCGCGGATCGTCCAGCGTCGCGGCGACCAAATCTTGCACGGCCGAATCCTTGGCAAATGCCAGCAGTTGCAGCTTCAGTTCATCGCGACGAGTCTCGTCCATGTCGCTGCGTGCCAGCCATTGGCGGAAGAAATCCAGCATCGCTCGGCCCCATTCGCCGTGATGCGCGATCACCCACAGCGCGGTCTCGTGCAGCAGCGGATCGGTTGGCGCCAGAAAGGGCGTGACCACGTCGGGCGTCAGTTGGCCGCCATCCATCTGGTCCAAGGCGATCAGCGCGCCGCGTTTTACCGGCGAGCCGGCCATCGCCAGGCCTTTGAGCGTGTTCGGTCGATCGCCAATGCGAATCAGCGCGAAAATCAACGCATGTTCCAAAAAGCGATCCGTGGAAGAGTTCAACCCGTCGAGCAGCGCCGCCACCGCCGAAGGCTGGCCAATGCGGCCCAGCGCCGTGGCCGCTTCGCGCCGAACCACCGGCTCATCGGATGTGACGATCGCCATCAGCCGCTCGAGCGCTTCGCGGTCACGGTGTAATCCGGCTGAGCGTGCCGCCGCTTGCCGAACGCTGGGTTTCGCATCCACCAGGGCGGTCCGAACCGCGGCGCGAGCGTCATCTCCGTCGATTCGCGTCAGCGCCCACACCGCGCCGCATCGGGACTGCAACGAGCCGTCGCCTGACACCGCGCTAGCCAGTGCTCGAACTGCGCGCGCGCCCAGTTTCGCCAACTGCGCAATCGCCCGGTCGCGGACTTCGAACCGCGAGTCGCCCAGCAGCTTTACCAACTCGTTGGCCGACAGCGACGTCCAGGCAATCGTCAGTCCACGCGGATCAACGCTGGGTTTGGCGCCCGATTTGCGTATCCGATAAATACCGCCCATCACGCTGGGCTTCGAGATTTGCGACGTGGGGCAGCCGATCAGGAACCAAGCGCCGGTATCGATCACCAGCATGCTGCCGTCGGCATCTTCGAATACGTCGGTGGGATGGAAATCGGGATCGCTCGAAACGAGAAAATCTTCATTGCGGCACTTGAAGGTCGCGCCGTCGCGCTCCAAGCGGTGCCGCATGATCTTGTGCATGTTGAACAAGGCGGAAAACAGGTTGCCGTGAAAATCCTCACCCAGCGCGTTGCCGCGGCAGATCATCAGATCCGAGGCGGCGGCCACGCCCAAGTGGGTCAAGGGCGGCAGCAACTCGCCTGTTCGCTTGTGTTCGTGCAACGTGCGATCGCGGACCGGGTATTCGGCGCCGTCGATGCAATGCACCAGCGCATCGCGCAATCCGGCGCCCATCGAGTTGGGGGCCAGAAAGGTCCCGCTGGCGAACATATCACCGCAAGGCGTAAACACCACGCCCACCGCGTTGCCTTGTGAGCCGCAGACGACCTCCAGGTCCGAGCCGTCCGGCCGGCAGCGCAACACCAGCGGGGCGATTCCCTTGTGAATCACCGGCCCGCCGGGACGTTGGATCTGATGCGGGAAGCGGCCGGCGCACCAATAGATGCGACCGTCGGGTCCCAAGCTGCCACCGTGCATGTCGTCGGCCACGCCGGTATTGGCAAACCCCGTCACCAGCTCTTCTCGCTGGTCGGCCACGCCGTCGCCGTCCGTGTCTTGGAGCCGCCAGAAGCTCGGCGGCGACGAGCAGTAAACTGCGCCGTCATGCCACACGACCCCCTGGGGAAAAACCATCTTGTCGGCAAACACGGTGCTCTTGTCGAAGCGACCATCGCCGTCGGTGTCTTCGAGCATTCGAATCACGTGCGGCGGATTCTTGCTCAATTCCGGCCCCCGCAAATTCACTCCCGCCGAATCGGCCACATAGAGTCGGCCGCGGTCATCGAACGCGGCCAGCATCGGCCGTTCGACCAACGGCGCGCCGGCGGCCAGCTCGACGGTAAATCCCGGTGGGACGCTAATCGCCTTCAAGCCCTTTTTTTCGCTGGCGCCCGCATCGGCCGCCCAGCTAATCGCGGCGGCGCCCAACAACAGAGAAACAACGAACAAGTGGACAAACACGCGCATAAAAGGTCCCCCGGGCATAAAATACCTCGCAGGCAAACTATCCCCTCAATCGACAGCGGCGATTGTACTTCAAGACCAGCCGGTCCACCACAACGAGGTGGGTCTGAGATTTCGGCAGGCGTGGATCATTAGAAAAGCTGCGAAATGACTTTGCCTTCGCTAATGACCATCGGCCGATTCTGCGGGTCGTACATCAGCGTTCGCGGCTCCAGGCCCAGCGCGTGATAGATCGTGGCCACGACGTCACTCGGGCCGACGGGCAGCTCGGCCGGGAAGGCGCACGTGCGGTCCGATGCTCCCACGAGGTTTCCTCCCCGCATGCCACCGCCGGCAAATAGCACGCTCGAGCAATGCCCCCAATGGTCCCGCCCGCCGTCTTTGTTGACGCGCGGCGTGCGGCCGAATTCGCCCATGGTGACGACCAGAGTCTCGTCCAACAGCCCGCGCTGTTTCAAATCTTCCAACAAGCCCGCAAGCCCTTGGTCCAGCATGGGCAGCAGTTCGCCCTGCAAGCACTCGAAGTTTTTCTGGTGCGTGTCCCAGCCGTCGCATTTGGTCATGTAATTGAAGTGGACTGCGACAAACGAGACACCACGCTCGATGAGCCGTCGCGCCAGGAGCAGGCTTTGCCCAAAGCGATGAGGGCCGTAACGATCGCGCAACTTCGCGGGTTCTTGATCGAGCGAGAACATCCCGCCGGCCGCCTCCGAGCCGATCAATTGCGAAGCCGAATTGCGAAAAGTTTGGTAGTCTTGTGACGTGAACGATCGCGGCGCTCCGCCGTCGAGCACCGCCAAGAGCGATTGCCGGCTGTGGAACCGTTGGGCCGTGAGTTCCTCCGGCAGCTTCAATCCGGCCAGCGGCTCGCGCGGATCGTCGTTGATGGCCAGCGGATCGTAGGGAGCGCCCAGCAGGCCCGCGCGGCCTCCACCGGAGACGGGCATTGGCATCATCCGCACGCGAACTTCCGGAATTGCCACGTAGCCGGGCACGGCCGGATTGCGATGTTTGAATTTCGCCACCACCGAGCCCATGTGCGGATCGTCGCTCCGCGAGGGAGGCAGCACCGTGTTGGCTTCCAGAGGCGTCCGAGACACGCGCCCGGTGAGCGTGTGGTAGATCATGTAGGGATGATCGTTGTTGGGAAACGTCACCGAACGTAGAATCGCAAGATCGTCCGCCCGGCGAGCCAATTGCGGCAAGTGCTCGCAAAAGCGCATGCCGCTCGCGGCCGACGGAATGGATTTGAACGGCCCGCGAATTTCGGCCGGTGCGTCCGGCTTCAAATCCCACATGTCGATCTGCGGCGGCCCGCCGAGCAGATAAACGAGAATGCAATGCCTGGCCCGGCCGAACGACATGGTACCCTCGGACACACCTGGCGAAAAGCCGCGCGCCACGCGTGCCGGCGTGGCGCCTGCAAATAGGGCCAATGTGCCGGCTCGCAAAAACCGCCGTCGGGCGATCCGTGGATGGGGTTCGGGGCTCATGAACCCGATTGTAGCTCACAGCTCGCCGGCGGGGCAACTTCGTAGGGTCGGCCGACCCTACGGCACGATAAAGTCGTGCTACGGCACCACGAATTCGTGTTCCGGATGCCGCACGATCAGCACGGGGCAGGGGGCCTTGCGGACCACTTTTTCCGCCACGCTTCCCATTAGCAAATGAGCCATTGGGGATCGGCCGTGGGTGCCCATGATGATCAGGTCGATCTTTTCGCGCTGGGCGTAGCCGGCGATTTCGACCGAAGGGCTGCCACGCAGCGTAACCGCGCTGGCGCGCAATCGTTGGCGCTCGGCATCAGGCAGAATAGTTTGCAGTTGCGCCCGGACCTGCTCTTCGAGTTCCTCGATTGTCACGGGGACGACCACGCTGGCGCCCTCACTGGGCCACGCGGTCAGGCAATCGTCGACGACGTGCAACAGATGCAGCCCGGCTCGAAAAGTTTCGGCGAAAGCCTTGCCGTATTTGACGGCCACTTCCGAGGGCTCACTGAAATCGGTCGGTACGAGAATTTGCTGAATGGAAATCATTGGCCACCACCCTCGGGGCTTGCGCCCACCCCTTTCGGCAAGTATCAGTGTCGTTCAATCCAGAGCGGCTGGACAAAACCTATCGGCCGGTGCGACGCTAAGCCGCAAGCGGGCGTGAAACGCCGCTTGCAACGGCGACAGTTGGGTTTTGTCCGTTTCTTTTGAATTATACCGCGCCTATTTGGTGCGTGCGGCAAGCCGCCACAAGCGGCATACCGGGTAGGAAATGCGGCGCCTAGCCTCGGTGCCCAGCTTGTCCTGGTGGGACCAAGGGTTCGTCGGCAGTCATTTGCCGGCGGCGTCCCACAGCCATGGCGTGCCGCATTTCCCATTGAGTCGCCTGGTCCAGCGGTTGATAGAACTCGACGTGGCCCGCTTGCCGGGAGGCGAGCAGGCGGCCGGCTTGCACGACCAGTGCATTGCGGTGCGTGGCCGGAATCCGCGCTTCGGCGGTGATGATTCCGAACACGTTGATGGGATCGGCCGCGGACATAGCCATCCAAGATTCGCCGGCGGCCGGGTGCCGCGCTTCGCGGAGAAGCTCGACGGCAGCCGGCAGGGCATATTGCTCACCGCCAACGCGCGACACAAACCGCCCGCCGCGCACTTCGCCTCGCAACTCCAGCCGGCGCAACGCGCCGACCAACTCCTGCCAGTTGGGCGCCGAGGTTTCGCGCGTAAGCAGATCGCGAAATACGAAGCCCCAGCGGCGCAGCAATTGACGGCACCATGCATCGAGATACTGCTCGCGGGAAGCGGACGCCATTGGGCCTGGAAACAGCGACCAGCGGCCAATCGGCGCCGCGACGCCGTGCAGCGTGCGCGGGCTCCGGCGGCGCCGGGAACGCGCGGTCTTTTCGCCGTCGACAATTTTGCGGACCGCTGCAAATGCGTCGGACGTGATTAATCCCAGCGCCGACAATTCGCGAAGGGCTTCCTCCAAGTGGCCCGGCAGCAATTGAGTCAGGACTTTTAATTCGCTGAAGAAAAGCGCCCCGCGGCTCGAGAGCGCATCGAGAACCAACCGGGCGCCGCCTCGGACCGCGGGGGGCTGGGCCAATCGGTCCGGCGAAAGCAACAAAGGCAATTCTTCTCGCAGCACCAGCGAGATCGGCACCACGCGCGTGAGCGCCGCCATGCTCGGCCCTTCGTCCTTGTCGCGCCGCGGCGGATTCAATCGCCCCCACATGACCTCGCCGGAGAGAAACAAATTGTCGAGCCACTGCGGATCGTACTCGGCGATGCGCGCCGAAAGCACGCGCTGTTCCCAGGCCCCGGCCGGCAACTCGAAACCCTGTAATTGGCCAATCGCCTCGCGCACACCCACGGCGCCGCCCCATTTGTCGTCCGGCGCCAAATGGTGATAGTGCGTCAGGAAGTGCACGAACTCGCGCGGCTCAACCGGCTGGATTTGCCGCCGCAAACCTTCGAGCGTCAGCCAATGGACGCGGGCCAACAGCCGCCGATCGCACCACTCGACGATTGGCTGCTGCCCATTAAAACCCGAGCGCTCGACCGCTGCGGTAAAGCTGCCGCGTAACACCGTGCCTTGCCCTTCGAGGGATTCAAGAGCCGAGCGGACGAAATCGCCTGCGAGCCCCAGAAATGCACCGATCTCAGCGGCAGTGGCGGGCCCGCTGTGCTCGACGCGGCCCCGGACCAGTGCAATCCAGGCATCGGACCGAGCCACTTCGCGCCGCAGCCGCTCGGGCAGCGACACCGGCGGATCGGCTTGCGCGTCGGCAAAGGCCGCTTGCAGGATTGGCCAGCTTTCGGCCGCGATCCACAAATCGCGCTGGCCCGGGCGAGCCACCCGCGTTGCTCGGCCCCCCTCGATCAGATCTTTCAGCCAAACCGACCAAGGGCCGGCTTCCAAGTCGTCGATCGTCACCAGGTTCAATAATGCGTCGTGCAGTTCGTCGGCGCTGCGGACCAGCGGCCAGGCTTCGCTGCGAACCTGAGCCACCGCCTCGGGATCGAGCCTGGCCAGATCGCGCAATTCCTCGGTTGACAACGTGCGGCGAGTGGCGACTGCCCGTGCCCGGCGCTCTTCCAGCGGAGCCCCGTCGAGGAACGCGTAGGGGTTGGCATTGAGCAACTCGTAACTGAACGGCGAGGGCTCGCGCGTGTCGCGGGCCACGAATCGGACCTGGCCCCGCCGAACGCGCTCCATCAGGTCCACTAGCCCTTCGAGATCCATCGCTTCGTGCAGGCAGTCGTGCATGGTTTGCCGGACCAGAGGATGATCGGGAATTTTCACGTCGCCGGAATGGTTTTCCAAACAACCCACCGTCTCGGGAAAGACCGCGGCCAACAGATCATCGGAGCGAAACCGCTGGATGTGCGGCGGCACGCGCTTGCCGCCTTGCTGACGCAACACGACGAGCGAGCGGGTCAAATTCCAACGCCAGCGGACCTGAAACATCGGCACCGCCAGCAGGGCCTGCTCCAGCAGTCGGGCCACGTTCTCGGGGTTGAGCATGCGAAACAGATTCTCGATCGGCACGCTGTGCTGCGGGCCAAGCGACAGCACGATCCCGTCGTTATCGGCGCTGGCTTGCAATTCGAAATCGAAGCTGCGGCAGAACCGTTTTCGCAGCGCCAGGCCCCAGGCCCGATTGATGCGGGCGCCGAGCGGGGCATGGATCACCAGTTGCATGCCGCCGGATTCGTCAAAGAACCGTTCGAAGATGATTTCTTCCGAGGTCGGGACCAGGCCGACGGCGGCCACTTGCGTTTCGACGTAGCCGAGCGCCTGTTCGGCGGCCCACGCCGTGGCGCCACACTCGGTTTGCAGCCACGCACGGGCACCGTTCCCTTGTTCGCTCGGCTGGAGGGCATTGGCCAGGTCACGCCTGAGTCGCGAGAGTTCGGCCGAAAACTCGCGCGTGCGGCCGGGCGCTTCGCCCAACCAGAAGGGGATGCTCGGCGGGGCGCCTTGGGCGTCGCGCACGCGCACTTCGCCGCCGCGGACGTGCTGCACGCGCCACGACGTATTGCCCAGCAGGAAAACGTCGCCCGCCATGCTCTCGACGGCAAAGTCTTCGTCAACCGTGCCCACAAAAGTGCCATCGGGCTCGGTGATGACGCGGTACTGTGCTGTCTCGGGAATCGCGCCGCCGGAAGTGAGCGCGGCCAGCCGAGACCCGCGCCGGGCGCGCAATCGGCCGTTGATCGCATCGCGATGCAGATAAGCGCCGCGCTTCGAGCCCGGGACAATCCCCTCGCTGAGCATCTGCACGATATCTTCAAAATCTTCACGGGCCAATTGTCGATAGGGCCAGGCGCGGCGACAGAGGACATATAACGCCTCTTCGTCCCATTCTTCGCAGGTCACGCAGGCCACGATCTGTTGCGCCAGGATGTCGAGTGGCTGCTGGGGGATTTCGATTTGGTCCAATTGCCCCCTATGGACAGCCCGCACCAGGGCCAGCGATTCGAGCAGTTCATCGCGCGTCAGCGGAATCAGCCGGCCCTTGGGAATCTTGCCCAGCGAGTGGCCGGCCCGACCGACGCGCTGCAAAAACGTGGCGATCGCTCCCGGCGAGCCGATCTGGCAGACCAGGTCGATATAGCCGATGTCGATGCCCATTTCGAGCGAAGCGGTGGCGACGATCGCCTTTAACTCGCCCGCCTTGAGTCGTTGCTCGGCCGATTGGCGAATCTGCCGCGACAGGCTGCCGTGGTGGCTGGCCACGGCTTCGGGACCCACGAGCTCGCCCAGGTGATGGGCCACG
>JACQFF010000017.1 GCA_016200205.1 Planctomycetia bacterium | reverse complement strand
GAATGCACCAGCGATTCCCGACGGTGAAGCCACCGATTTTCAGGCACAGGGCCAGGGGCGAACCGGCTTGGGCGGTCAGGATCTCGTCATCGACCGGCAAGGAAAGCCCCAGCTCATCGAGCCGGCCGCGCAGTTGCTCGACGGTTTTGAACTGCGCGACCTTAGGGTAGGCGGATGTCATACGGGGGCGAGAATCGCGGTGCCGGTGACTTTCAGATTCACAACGATTTGGCCGGGCGGAGTTGACTCTGGGCGAGCATGAATTTTTTCTGGCCCGCCAGCGAGGCAAATGCGATCGTGGCCGAACGCTTGGCTCCGCTGCCGCTCAGGGCGACGACTTTGCCCAGCCCATATTCGGGGTGCCGCACGACCATGCCTTGATGAAAGGCGTCGGGAGATGTGTGCGGCAATTCGGCCGTCTCCGTACCGTGCAATTTGGCCGCGGTCGTTAGGGGAGTGGTTGAGATTGGTCCGCTCGCCACGGGCAATTTGATCTCCGGCTCGCTGGCCGTTTCGGGAGCATCCGCCTCCCAAGGCATTTCATCCTCCGTGACCCAGGCCGGATCGTTCCACGAGGGCTCCACGACGCGCATTTCGCCACGCGGCAGTTCCATCAGGAACTGGCTGGGCACGGTCCGTCGCCGTTGGCCGCGAAACTCGCGGTACGTGGCCAGGCTGAGCTGCAGTTCTTCGCGCGCCCGAGTAATGCCCACGAACAGCAACCGCCGCTCTTCTTCCAGCAGTTCGTTGTGCTCGCGGCTCCGCTCGTGCGGCAACAGGCCTTCTTCCAGGGCCACGATAAAGACCACGGGGAACTCCAGTCCTTTCGAAGCGTGCAAGGTCATCAGCGTCACGCGATCATCGTCGGCTTGCCAGGCATCGGTCTCGTTGACCAGACAAGCCTCTTCCAAAAACGTCTCGAGCCGGCCCTCGCCCGGGTTGTTTTCGTCGAACTGCCGGGCGGCGGTGAGCAACTCCTCGATGTTGGCCAGCCGTTCTTGATCTTCTTCGTCTTCCGATTCACGCAGGAATTGCTGATAGCCCGACTCGCTCAAGACGTGCCCCAGAACTTCCTCGACCGGGGCTGCCGCCATCAGCGAGAGGCGATCGTACAGCGAGACGAACTTCGCCACGGCCACGGCGGCGCGCTTGTTGAGCGACTCGATCAGGCCCGATTCCCGGGCGGCGTCCAAAAGCGAATGCTGATAACGGGCCGCGTGTTCGGCCAGCCGGCCAATCGTACTTTTGCCGATGCCCCGCGGTGGCGTATTGATCACGCGGAGAAACGCGTTGTCGTCCCGCGGATTATTGATCAGGTGCAGATACGAAAGAACATCCTTGATTTCGCGGCGCTGGTAAAACTCCAGGCCATTGACCATTTGGTAGGGGATGCCTTCTTCGCGCAGCGCGAACTCGAGACTGCGCGACAGCGCGTTGACCCGATAAAAGATGGCAAAATCGCGCGGCCGCCGCCGGCCGGCGCGAATTCCTTCGGCAATATAGGCCGAAATGCTTTCAGCTTCCGCGCGCTGCGTGGCATAGGCCAGCAAACCGACGCTCTGTCCCTCGTCGTTCTCGGTGTACAACCCTTTTTTCTTCCGCCGTTGGTTGTAACTGATCAGCGTGTCGGCCACGCGCAAGATGCGTTTCGTGCTGCGGTAATTGCGTTCCAGCTTCACGACGCGCACTGCGGGGTAATCTTGCTCGAAATCGAGAATGTTGCGCAAGTTGGCCCCCCGCCAACCGTAAATCGACTGGTCCGGGTCGCCGGTCACGGCCAGGTTGGGGACATCGATCGAAAGCGCCCGCGCGATCGTGTACTGGGCCAGGTTGGTGTCCTGGTATTCGTCGACCAGGATGTAACGGTAGCGTGCGTCCAGCGCGCTCCGAGTCTCTGGACTTTCGCGCAGCATGCTGGCGACGTGCAGCAGCAAGTCGTCGAAGTCAACGGCGCTGGACGCCAACAGGCGAGCCTGATAGGCCGGATACACTTTGGCCACGACGCTGCCCAACGGATGGCCCGGCCGAGCCTGATAATGCTCGGCAGTGATCAGGTTGTTCTTGGCCCAACTGATTGCCGAGGCGATCCGCTCGGGCGGGTAGAGGACGGCGTCAATGTGCAACTCGTCGAGCGTGCGGCGCAGCACGTTTCGGCTGTCGCTGGAATCGTAGATCGTAAAGTTTTCCCGCAGGCCGACCAGCGGACCATATTGTCGCAACAGGCGCGAGCAGAAGCGGTGAAACGTGCTCATCCACACCGGCTCGCCGGGAGCTAATCTCTCCAGCCGTGCCCGCATTTCGTCGGCGGCTTTGTTCGTAAACGTCAGCGCCAGGATCGCTCGGGCGGGCACGCCGTGGCGGAGCAGATTGGCAATTCGGTGGGTGATGACCCGGGTTTTGCCGCTTCCCGGCCCGGCGAGGATCAACAGCGGGCCTTCCAGATGCTCAACCGCTTCGCGCTGGGCCGGCGTCAACGAATCTAACAGGTCGCTCCACAAAGCAATTCGCCTTACCGCAAAAAAAGAAACGGTTGCCGGGCACCTTTTATAGTATACGCGCCACCCCGCGCCGCGAGGGTGGCGCCTCTCGTCAATATCGCCAGCTATGCTAGCTTGTCCGTGCTAGCGAGTTAAAAAATTTCCCCCAAACGATACCAATTTCCAGGGATCTT
>JACQFF010000100.1 GCA_016200205.1 Planctomycetia bacterium | reverse complement strand
CGAAAAATGGCGTTCAGCTCAGCCGGCGAGAGAATATTGGCCATCAACCCGCGAACCATCGTGGCGATGGGAGCTTGCTTGGCAAATTGGGCGATGAGTGTGTCGAATGACATGGACAGGCCTCCCTGATTTCGGCACGGCACAACCGGCCATGCACCTGCATTCCATTCTGCCAGTCAATTCTCCCGCAGAAAAGCCGTTGCTATCAGGCCCCATGACAGCTTGAAAGGGATGGAGCGCCTAACCCGGCAAGGTTACGATAACGGCTGTACCATTGGAATTAATTGTTTGAGTTTCTCCACCTGGTCGCGCGTCGTGCAGCCAATGACACAATCCTGTCCGCCGAGATCATAGTAAATAAACATCTTGTTTGGATCGCACATGGCAAGCAGATCAACAAATGTTCCAAAAATGGTGGTGTCAACCCAATCATCTTGCACCGCACAGTCAATGTGCACCCGCTTTTCCCCGCACTTGAATCGAAGCCATACCTCTCCTCCGTCGATGTCAAAGTGATCCTCGAACTCGGAAAGCGGGAGAGAGCCTCCCGCCATTCCTGCCATCCGCTCGGCGATGCGAATGTAGCTACCATCGCCTTCAATGCATTCGGTGTCGAAATGCCAAAGATTATCGCAATGAGGAGCCCACGGCGGATTTTCTTCGGTCATGCCCAGACAAACAAGGGCCGCATTGAACCCAGGTTCGTCTAGCGCGTCTCGCCCCCAGCTTTTGATGACGTCCGAGACGCCAAACTGGTCTTTCAGCTTGAAGCCACATTCGGCAAGAGCGCGAAGCTTGTCTTCAATTGTATCATACGCCATTTGTTACCCAGCACGCAGATTCTTCAATGCCGTTATAAGTCTTTCATGGACATCGTCGTAGCGGGCATCGGCGACGAGCGATCTGATTTCATCGATAATACCTTTGTCAGCGACGACAGCAAGCGCGTTGGCCATTGCCCAGCGTGCCTCACTGCCGGGCGGGTCTTTCGTCGCGAGTAGTTCTTCCAGAAGCTTGGGTCCGGCAATACCGCGAGCCTCCGGCACAGTTAGGGCGCGAGCGATTCCCTGTCGCAATACGGGGTGTCGCGCTAGGCCGAGATACTTGGTGAGCACCGGAATTGCTGCTGGATAACTCATCCGCGTATTCACCAAATCCCAGACGGAGCTCACTCTGACTCCGGCCGCCGCCAAATCGGCGATCAATGGTGATTGTTCCGGCTCAAGCTCCGCTTGGAGTCGCGGTACATCTGCCTTGTGTCGGGTTTCACGCTCCTCGTTCTGACGCACCCAATCCGGGTCGCTTTTGAGAATCGCCATTGCCTCAGCAGCAGTCATTGGTCTATTGAATTTCTTGGACATTACGTACCCGGTATGACGAGAATGAGAAGCTTTCCCAGTGCTTGCGCGTTCAAAAGTGGCGCAGAAAGACCTGTTGAGGAACGCACGTACAGCTCGAACCTTAGTGAATTCTGCTGAGCAAATGCGGCAAAATCTCGAAGCTGCTGTGTATAGCTCAGTTTCGCGACATTTTTAACCTCTTTTAGCACGTTTGTGCCAAAATTAAGTTCATCCGGAAACCGAAGCTGATTACTTCCAGGTATGCGTATGCCGACTTTCGGACCAACTATGCCGACGGCTTCTTCTCCTGCGATACCTGTTGCCTTATTCAATGCAAGACACTCCGCCGTCGTCGAAGCACAAGACCCGCTCGAATCCAGTCGCCATTCCGCACTTACGCTACACTCGACCTGCAAGCCGCCGGCGTCTCGCGGGTTTTCGCCCAGACGCGAGTTCACGCTTAAAAACGCCAGCAGCAGAATCAGCAGTGCGTGCATGGCCTCGATTGTACCGAATCAAGGCTTGCGCTGCGAACGGGCCGGGTGCGTGGCCGTGTGGATTTCTTTCAGCTTGCGGATGGATACCTGCGTATAGATTATCGTGTGTCTTTATCGCGCTCAGAATCTATTGGCCGGTAGGTTGATCCGTTGGAGCGCTCAATTCCGCTTCTAATCCTGCTCTGATCCGTTGCAGTGTTTTCGATCGATCGAACCCTTGATCCTGGTGATAGGAATTCGCAATGTGCTGCATCAAGTCGCATATCATGACGCCCCAAGCGGCAGGATCTTGCCAGACGCCCGCGCGCAGGCTAACGTGTTGTCCATTATGGGCTATCCACACCCGAAGTAACTCAAACGACTTCAAATCTTGCTTTGCCGCATCCGGGATCGGCAATTGCTCACGTTCGGCCATATTATCCTCCATTTACAGCGCTGAATTCTTTCCGACGATTGGAATAGTGACGGCGGTCTTTAAACGAAACCCGCGAAAGGTGTTTTTGGCGCAGGAGTGGCGAAAGATCGCCATCGAGAATGTTTGTTGACTCGTAGAATACCACCATTTCCAAAAGTTTCAAATTATTCAGCGGCCGGAGGGACTCGACGGCCCCATCATTGTTCAGATTGAGCCTGCGTAGTCGCGTTAGATGGCCAATTTGTTCAACTGAACCAATCCGCTTGCAGGTGTGCACCTCCAAGTCTTCGAGATTGCACAACGTTTCTAGACCAGCGAGTGATTCCAAGCGGCGAAGATTGCCAAGTCGCAAAGACTTCAGTTTCGTGAGCGCGCTCAAGCCATGTAGATTGTGAACCGGCGAATTCAAGATTGTTAGGTGCTCAAGATTTGTGAGCCGCGCGAACACATCGGTGGTGAGTCCTGAGTAGCGATTGACAAACAGCTTCGTAAGCGTTTTGCAATCAAACAATGACTCAGCCTCTTGACGCCACTCTAAAGCACACTCACGTAACTGAGGAAACTCGGAGAACCTAATTGGGGTTGAACAATAAGTTGTAATACCCAGAGTCAAGAGCTTATGAAGACAATGAATGGGTTCTATATCCCGAATATGGAGGTCGAGAATCTCAAAGGACTTTAGGCCGGGCAGGTTTTTCAGAAACGCCAAATCCTTTCCAACCCACCCTTTTGCCATATTAAGCTCAAGCTCGACGAGCTCGTGGTCTTTCAAATACCGCTCTATTGGTTCAGACCAAGAGGCGGTGACAGTGGCGCGGTTGCCATAGGCACCATTCTGAAGGTCAACGTTGTCCATCATAGTCCGAAGAATCCGAGGAAGTCCTTTGCTGATTCCGGCAGGAGGTGTGCCCTTGCCGGTCCAATTGGGTTTCTGATGTTTTCCAGGTTCTTAACTCCACCAAGCTCGATGATTCTTAGTTGTTCTGCGATCTCACGCTCGACTTTTCCTCCCAGCACTTCTGTCGTGCGAAGACTAGCCAGATCGGCTTCCAGTAGTTTTCCATCAGATAACTGGCGAGCAATTCGCTGCGAAATATTTCCAGACTGGCCTACATAGGTTTTACCGGACGCCGCCGTGAATTCGTAAATACCTTCGTTGGCCAAGCTGCTTGAAGCAAGACGCTCGGCCGCAGTAATACTTGAAGCCGTCTCGATAACCTCGGCCTCAACCGCCGCAACACCCTCAAGCCCAATTTTACCGAAGGCGTTTGCCCCTGTCGACCAGATCGCTGCCCCAGCAGCCTTGAGCGCGGGCCCGGCAAAAAGGGCTGTAATCCCGACGTTCAAGGCGACCGCGCCTCCTTGAACGGTTCGCTCCCACCCGCTCAGATGATCTCCGCCACGATTCTTCCCTTCCAACGCATTTTGTAAATTTTCACTTCCAAGAGCTCGTCCCAAAAGGTCGGCCGCTGTGACAGCGCTCGCGCCCATCACCCCGAAACCCGAGGCCTTCAGATTGCTGAAGTCTGTAACCGCGGCATCGACAGCGGCATTAGCGGCATTCCAGGCTGTCTCTCCGGCAAATCTGGCGATGGCTCCCAGCCCGGGAATGGGGAAGGCGAGATCGACGGCCGTGGCAGGGCTGATGCCGATCGTGGCAAAGATCGACTCAATCACCGATGTCGTTGCCCCGACAAAGCCCGTGGCTTTTGGAATCTCGATAGCGTGTAGCAGTTCAAATTGTCAAAGATCGTCGACGCCAACCACGCCACTTGAAGCGGCGCCCGGAAGCAAGTTCGCGCCTAAAAACGCCAGCAGTAAAACGAGCAGTGTGTGCATGGCCCTGATTGTACCGAATCAAGCCTTGCGCTGCGAACGGGCCGGGTGCCTGGCCGTGTGGATTTCTTTCAGCTTGCGGATGGAGACTTGCGCATCGAGCAGCACCGCTCATCTCCACGGCGCGAGAATCTGGCTGAACTTTAGGTAATCATCTACACCGACTAAGTCGTTAACAACATGCGTAATCGAGAAAAAGCCCGTTACCGATGCGCAGAAGTTGTCTATTTCAGCCGCGCGCGCCTTCCATTCACCCATCCTACCAGTCACTTTGAGAATAACTGAATCGTCAATGCGCTCGACTTGCACGCAACTAGGCAGCGCCCTTAAATCGAGTTGACGCTCGGCAATTAAACGTTGTGACAATACAGTCCGCCAGAACACGCCAGGTACATACTTCCTAAGATCCCGGCCTACCCACGATTCAATGTTGGCATCACCGATCGTGCAATATATGCGATTGCGGTGGTAGTATTCTTCCTCTGTTGCGGCGAAGCCGTATTCGGCGCGTGCGCGCAGCATTGATGCGCAGACGACGAATGTTTCTTCTTCACTGAATTCACCGGTGACATCCACAGACAGTATTGAATAATCGTTCGACCGAAGCGAAAGATTGTATTTGCATCGCGGACCAATTAGGAAAAAGCCTGAACGATTCTGCCGTCTAAAAGTCGCAAAGCGCGACTCGTCGTCGATCGCATCGTGTTCACGTACTTTTTCCTCATCCGCGGTAAAGTGCGTTGGACGAACGCTCGGTGGCAATGCCACAATGCCGTCGATAGCGGATTCGACATTAGGCCTGACGATATAAAATAACAACAACATTGTTTCTTCCTGGCCGATCAAGGCCCAAGACCAGTCAGGCGAATTATGTCGTCAAACGCGAGCTGGACCGCAGCGCTGACGCGACTATTCGGGCCTGTAATGAGAATTGATTGACGCCCGGCGGCAAGAGCTGCCTCGGTTTGAATCCGTAGTTGCCGCGTGAGGCTCACTCGGATTGCGTCTTTAACTTCAAGCGATATTGCATTGGTAAGGGCATCGGGTATAGCGTTACCCTCAAGCGTAGAAACGATCAGCGTGTTGCGCTGCAGCCCGAGCTGTTCCAAGACACGTGCTTGCGATGCACGGCCACGAATGCCGTTTTCAACTACTTGGGCACACGGGCTATTGTTATGCACTAAAACGTGATCTGGTCCGACCGCATAATTGTGCAGGTCGTGCACGTGGAAGTTGTAGACAGTTTGCACAACTTGCCGAACGTCGAGCGCCTCGACTGGCACGCGACGATCCGCCTTCAGAAGCAGCACGTCGCCGATTTGCAAATCACCAGCATCAACCCATCGTCCTGCTACGATGGCGCTCGGCTCAGCGGCCCTCTCAACGTGATCGGGTCGGGGCCGTTCGTCCAGGTGTTGGCCCTCAACCACCCAGAACGGGTGATGATATGTCGATTCAATTCGCTTGCCCTCGACCGTGACTTCGATCAAGTCTCCGACATATTCGGCTTCGTAGGTCTCGACGACAGGACACAATCGCCACCGGCCTGTTGTCAAGTCGCACGACCACACACGTTCGTCCGCTACGACTGACTCGATCCGCTTCGGCCCGACCTCGGTAGCGACAACGGTGCCGGCAAAAAAGCAGCCCAGGAAGTTCGCGGCGTTACTTGAAGCAACAAGACACTCCGCCGTGGTCGAAGCGCAAGACCCGCAGGAATCCAGTGGCAGTTCCGCAGTTACGCCGTACTCGACCCGCAAGCCGCTGGCGTCTCGCGGGTTTTCGCCCAGACGCGAGTTCACGCTTAAAAACGCCAGCAGCAAAACGAGCAGTGTGTGCATGGCCCTGATTGTACCGGATCAAGGCTTGCGCTGCGAACGGGCCGGATGCGTGGCGGTGTGGATTTCTTTCCGCTTGCGGATGGATACTTGAGTATAGATGGTCGTCGTGTTCAGCGCGGCATGGCCAAGCATCGCCTGGATGCAGCGGATGTCTGCGCCATTCTCCAACATCAGCGTGGCCATCGTGTGTCGAAATAGATGACACGAGCCCCGCTTGCCGATGTCGGCGGCATTCACACATTGGCGGACCAGCAGCGTGAGCGTTGGGCGTGAGCGGTCGGCCGACGCGCGTGAGAAACACCGTGTCGCAGGCCGAATCGCCCATCAGCAAATGGCTGCATTCGGACGACCCGTTACCGAGTTTTCGATTGAAACTCCGAATGTTATCCAAGGAGAAGTATTTCCCAATCCGCTGCATTTGGCGCCTTAATTACATTGGACGAGTCATCTTTGTAAATCTCAAGCTCTGTAAGCCTACCATGAACGACATGCAGCAACGCATGAATCCAAATGCCATCGGTATCGAGGAATTGAGCCTCTATCGGGATGCGCTTTGTGACTGGCGCCTCAATATCAGAACTCACGGCAAAACGTAAGCTGCCGTTGCTGTCAATCGTTTCAACCAAGATGTCCTGTGCTTGCTGCATGAGTTCGGCTCGCCCCGGAAAGTTAACCGAAAGGAGTCGTGCTAGTAATTCGCGTTCTGGCGCAGTCGGCTTTCTAAGAGTAGTCATGTGATTCACAGTTATGGTAAATAGTACGTCCCTACATTGATTATCCCGTTTAGCAGTGTCATAGCACGAAACTCCACTGTCTGTCCCGTTACCGATAAGCGGCCCCAAAAACCACCGGCAAATTGCGCTCCTTTCGCGGCCAGAGCTTGTATCTCCTGACTAATGGCGGCTTCGACTGCACTTTGCGACAATCCGGTACCAGCGAGATGACGCGCCCCGTGCCCAAAAGTGATTGTTACGCCGCCCGGAATTGGGGCCGCACAATTGTTGTGAATCAACACGCAATCTGGTCCAACCCCGTAGTTGTGCAGACCATCGACTGCGAAGTTGTAGACGTGATCGTGGACGTGGCGACCGAGGATTTCTTCGACAGGCAATCGGCGGCCGTCCAGCAATAGCATTATGTCGCCGATCTGTAGGTCGCCGGCATCGACCCAACGGCCGGGAACGACAGTGCCCGACACTTCCGCCGAAACAACGTGGTCCGGATTCGGACGATCATTGAGATTCTGGCCCTCGACGACCCAGTACGGATGGTGATAGGTCGATTCGGTCTTCCGGCCGGCGACGAACACTTCGATCAAATCGCCGACGTGATCGAACACGTAGGTCTCGGCAACTCGGCACAGCCGCCAGTCACCCGAAGTTAGATCGCACGACCAGACGCGCTCGCCTTGCGTGACACGCTCAATCGGTTTCAGGCCGTCTTCCGTGGCGACAAGCGTACCGGCCGCGAAACAAAACCCGCCAGCAAGTTTGGCGGCGCGCCAGCAAGTTTGGCGGCGCTACTTGAAGCCGTGTCGACAACCTCACGCTCGACTGCGGAAACGCCCGTAAGCCCAATTTCACCGGCGGCGTTCACTCCTGTCGACCAGATGGCCGCGGCGCCGGCCTTGACAGCGGGTGCCAGCCCGACTGCCGTCGTCACGACGCCGATCGTGCCGATGGCGCCATCGACCGTTCGCTCGAATCCGCTCAAATGATCCCCGGCTCGATTTTTTCCTTCCCGCGCGTTTTCTATTCCTTCGACGCCAATGGCCCGGCCCAGAAGGTCGCCGACGGTGACGGCGCTCGCGCCGATAATCCCATAACCCGAGGCCTTCAGATTGCTGAAGTCTGTAACCGCGGCATCGACAGCGGCATTAGCGGCATTCCAGGCTGTCTCTCCGGCAAATCTGGCGATGGCTCCCAGCCCGGGAATGGGGAAG
>JACQFF010000099.1 GCA_016200205.1 Planctomycetia bacterium | reverse complement strand
GTCCCGACGGCCAGCGCGTGGCCTTTCACCTTGCCAGCCCGCAGGGCTACCAGGTTTGGACCAGCAACGTCGACGGCACGAATCGCGTCCGCGTCGCGGCGGACCCGGAGCACCTTTATTTTGGCACCAGTTGGTCACCTGACGGCAAGTGGATTCTGTACGTTGACTGCCTCTATACGCATGACCCCGCCCACGACTGGGCGGACGTGTGTATCGGCCGCGCGGACGGCGGCGAGCACCGCGTTTTGAGCAGCGGACAGTCGATGTGGTTTGCCGCCACATACGGCGATCCGCAGACGCGCGGGGGTGGCTCCAATTTACCGGCCTGGACTCGAGACGGCGCGATCCTGTTTCCGCGCCGTCTAAGTGGATCGAAAGTTGCCTGGGAATATCAGCCCCAGCGGCCCGATGTCGATCACTTCAACCGTGACTACAAACCCGAGCTGGCTCGCGGCGGCACCGAAATCTGCCGCTTGGATCCGCGCGACGGACGCATGGCCGCGTTGACCCACGGCGATCCGCCGGTGTGGGACTTCCGCGCCAGCGAGTCGCCCGACGGCAAGCACGTCGTCTTCTGCCGGGCGGCGACCGGCAGCGCGCCGGCGATTTGGGTGATGGAGAGGGATGGAAAGAACCCGCGACTAGTGACGCGCGGTCTGGACGATCGCGGCGCCGATCACCCGCGTTGGCTGCCGCAGAAGGCTTGAGGAGCGATTGGTCAGTGCCTTGCCAGCGTAATCAGCATCACGTCCGGCAGGACTGCGGCGCCGGAGCGGCGCAGCATATTGATCACCTGGGCAGTCGTGTAGTGGGCGTGCGTGCAAACATGCAACAGCACGTCGCTCCGCCGGGTTGCATGTCGTTTGCCGGAAGAACTTGAAACCTTGGAGACTGTCTGGTCGAGGTCATCCGACGTTAAGACTTGCAGATAGGTCTGCCAGCGGACGTCGAGTTGCATCCATTTCGCCTTGAGTTCGGCGAGCGACGAAATGGCTCCGGTTCCTTCCTGATTGCCCGGCAGTCTTTTGGGCAGATCGCCAGGCACGAGCGGGTTCTCGTTGCCCAGCAGCGTTTCCAACCAAACATGCTCTGCGGCATACATGTGCAACAGCGATTTCCAGATCGACCCCTGCCCGATGGGAAATGGTTCTCGCAATGCCTCGACCGAAAGCTTCTCGGCGGCATCCACGAGTTTTCCATTCACCCAGGCACGGTGTTCGTGGAGTCGTCGGATAAGGTCAACCGCATGCATGGCGAAACTCGACGTTTTTGTCGATCTGTCGTCGTCATTTGCCGACTTTTTTCTCCATTGCCAGGTTGGCAACTTCGTCGTCCTCCAGGACGAACCCGAATCGACGGAATAGCGGCACCAGATCGTCGTCGGCCGCGGTCAAGGTCACGTAGTCGCATTGCTTGGAGACCGCGAAAGCTTCGGCCCTGGCCAGAACCGTGCCGGACAATCCCAGTCCTTTGAACTTGCGAAACTTGTACCTGCGCAGTTTCGGCGGAATCGGCTTGTACGGATTCACAAGATTCAAGTCGGCAATGTGAAGATCGTTGGGAAACACGCGAGCGACAAGCAAGTACGCGACGAACTGGTTGTCCAGGGCTGGATCGTCGATTTTGCAGCGAGAAAACGCGATATCCTTGATAATCGGCTCTCCGACGATGACGGATGCTCCCTCAAGAAACGTCCCGCCGTGCTTTTGAATGTGCTCGTGAACCGCGTCGGGATTGGTCGACGGGTTTTTCCGAACGTGCCTGCTCCAGACGGCAAATGCCGTTTTCCGGACTCCATCCGGATCGCGGACGGCAATATCTCCAAACCGGTCCAGGCCCATTTGCTCGACTCGGATAGGCTTGTCGAAAAGGCTCTCGATCTGGTCAATCGGCAGAATCGAGTTCATCAGGACGATCTCCAGAGACGTGCCTTGAGCCGTTGATTCTACCCGATCAAAGACGGACCAGGAAATCTCCATAAAAATGGATTTGGAGGAAAGCCAGGCCACAAGAGGGGCGACCGCTATCCTCGCTTCATTTTCGGCCAGAATTGGCCGGTCGTGGCCACGTAGACGCGGTACGGATCGCCGAATTTCTCGATGAGCTTTTGCTCTTCCTTGGGTGTCCGGACGGACAGCAGCACAATGGTCAGCAGCCCACTCAACCCGATGAACCCGTTGGACGCAACTAGCGTCGCCGCCAACATCAGCAGACCCGCACTGACATAGAACGGGTGGCGAACCCAGCGGTAGGGGCCAGTGGTCACGAGCGTGGCGTTGGCTCTTGTAATTACCGTGTCCGTTAGGTTATTCCCCAAGCTGGTAAGGGTCCAGTACAGCAGACCAACGGAAAACAAGCCGACCGCGGCCCCAAACCATCGCAACCAACTCGGCAGCGGTAATCCAGCCCAGTCCATCGAGGTTGGGGCGATCAGATAAGCCAGCGTGCCAAACCACGTGCACAGGCCGACAAAACGCAGCGAAACGGCAGATAATAGTCCCTCTTCTTTGCGTGAAATTCGCTCGCCGGATCCGGCTGCCTGAAAACGGTGGTAAACCATTACGGCCATCGTCACGACAAGCATCGCCAGTAGCGCGATGCGAAAGGGGGTTTCGGACGGCATGCGCTTGATTCTCGTGGAGTTCCGCCAGGTTCATCAAAAACCGGCTAACCCTTGCGTTTCAAACTTCGCTCGGCGAAGGCCGCGATATTGCCAAGTGTTTCGCTCGAGCACCAGTCGTCGACGACCGCCGCGTCGGTAAGCGCGGCCTGGCGCCGGGCAGACTCGATCATCGGGCTGCGAACAGCCAGCTTGGTGGCGGTGAACTTGGCGGTGGGAACCGCGGCCATTTCGCCGGCCACCTGACAGGCCCGATCGAGCAGCTTGTCGGCATCGACCAGTTCATCCACCAGGCCCCGGGCGAGCGCCTCTTCGGGCTGCCACGTTCGGCCGGTGCAAATCAAAGTCGAAAAGTGTTCCGGCGGCGTGGTGAAGCGGGCGATTTCCAAAGCCCATGCCGGATACAAAACGCCCACCTGAATCTCCGAGAGCCCGATGCGGGCCGAACCGCGGGCCAGCAGCCGGGCGTCGCAGGCCAGCATGATAATCGCGCCGCCGGCAATCGCGTGGCCGTTGACCGCCGCCACCAGCGGCTTGGGAAAGGGCACCAGCCGCTCGAATGCCCGCACCATCAGCGGAAGGAATTGCCGCACGTATTGCGGTCCTCCGGCCAAAATTGCCGGCAGGTCGACGCCCGCGCCAAACACGTTGTTTTGGCCCGTAATCACGACCGCACGGGTCGCACTCCTTTCGAGCTGGTCGAGCGCGTCGATCAGCGCCGTGATAAACTCGATGTTGAGCGCATTGCCCTTGCCCCGTGCCATGCGGAGGACGGTTACGACACCTCGCTCTTCCAGCTCGATCATGGCAGAGCTCCCTAAACGCAGGACGTTTGCTTCCCTTGCCGGGGCCATTGTAATCCTAAACCGGCCGTAGTTCACGATACAAGTTTTTCCATGTTCTTTCATAACTGGCCTACAAATGGCAATAATCTGTGTGACCAACGAACCGGCCAGTTGGCGCTCATCTGTTGCAAGGAACGACGAATATGAAAATCAGCGCGCGAAATGTGCTGCGGGGGAAGGTCAGGTCAATTCTTCCCGGCGCGGTCAACTCCGAAGTGGTCGTGGAACTACCCGGCGGTGAGCAGATTGTCTCCGTCATTACCAAGGCATCGGTGGACAATCTGCAGCTCAAAGCCGGCAAAGACGTGCTGGTGATCGTCAAAGCATCGAATGTGATGATCGCGGTGGACTGAAAGCGTCGAATAGCAGCAGCGTCCCCGACTGGATCACGACCACCTCAGGTAAGCGAACCACCCGATGATAAGAATTCTTCCAATTGTTTTGGCGATCGTGGCCGTGGCGGCCGCTTGCAACGCCGGCTCGGCACGCGCGGACGGGGAAACCATCAACTACGACGAGGCGAAGGTTCCCGACTACGTCCTGCCGGATCCGCTGGTGATGCAAGACGCCCGTTCAGTGACAAGCGCGGCCATGTGGCGCAAACTGCGGCGGCCGGAGATATTGGAGCTGTTTTGCACGCAAGTTTATGGTCGCCGACCGCCCACGCCCGAGGGTCTGCGGTTCGACGTAACCGAAGATACCCCCGCCGCGCTGGCAGGTAAGGCCACGCGGAAGCGCATTCGCGTCGACTTTTCCGGTCGAAATGAAACATGGCCCGGCGTGAAACTTACGCTGATCGTGCCTGGCGGCGCTAAAACGCCCGTGCCGGCTTTCGTGGGCATGCACCTGTTCGATTCGAAGTCCGACGAGCCGCTGCCTGGCCGGCCGCTGGAGGTCGAGATCGGCGAAAAGCTGCCGGGCTCGCGGGTGCTCGATGTGATTTTGGAGCGGGGTTATGCGATCGGCACGCTGGATGCGAACGATTTTTGCCCCGACGACAAAGAGCGGTTTCGAGAGGGCGCGCTCGCACACTTTTTTCCAGGCCGCACCGGACCGCCGGGGGTGGAGGAGCCGGGCGCTATTTCCGTTTGGGCCTGGGGCCTGAGCCGAGCACTCGATTATCTCGAAACGGATCCGGCCATCGACGCCAAGCGGGTGGCGGTGATTGGACATTCGCGAATGGGAAAAACGGCCCTCTGGGCAGGTGCGCAGGACGAACGCTTTGCGCTGGTGATCTCGAACAATTCGGGCTGCGGCGGGGCGGCGCTGAGTCGCCGTGTCTTCGGTGAAACGGTGGCCCGCATCAACGGCGTCTTTCCGCACTGGTTTTGCGGAAACTTTTCGAAGTACAACGGTCGCGAAGGCAAGCTGCCCGTCGACCAGCACGAGCTCGTGGCGCTCATCGCCCCGCGCCCGGTCTACATCGCCAGCGCGCAAGAGGACCTGTGGGCCGATCCGCGGGGCGAGTTCCTCTCGGCGGTCGGCGCCGAGCGAGTTTATCATCTGCTGGGAAAACCCGGCCTGGAAACCACGGAAATGCCTCCCGCCGGCCGATCAATCGGCAACTCGATCGGCTATCACCTCCGCGTCGGCAAGCACGCGCTGACCGACTACGATTGGCTCCGCTACCTCGATTTCGCCGATCGGCACTTCGCCAAGCCCGCGCAGGCAGGCCCGCGTAGGTGAACCTTCGGGTAGGGTCGCTGTGGATCAGCGGCCACTACAACCATTCGCGGATTCAACCGCGTCATTCATCTCGATGGACCGTCCCTGGCGAGAATGCCGGCAAGCATACGGCGACGTACTCCGCGCCGCCGGCCGCGGGTGAGCTGTATTGCACCCATTGTCCGGCATTGACGATGATCGCTTGCCCCGCGGTGACATCGAACTGGGTGTCTTTCAACCTCACGTGCAGACTGCCGCGCAGCACGACGGTGTATTCGTCGAATGCCGGCGTCTGGCCGGGGTCGGTCCATCCAGCGGGGCTGATCATGCGGGCAATGCTGACTTCGGAAGTTCCCGAGTTCACGCGACCCACGAATTCCTCGATCGACTTGGGCGGCTGGCCGGCCGCTTGGATTTTGGTGGGTTTCGGAATATGTATCGCCATGGTTGTCCTCTGCAACAAGTCTGCGGTGTGCGCGTCGCGAAAAACCTAAAGCTCCCGGCTTCTTTTCTTCGCGGCGGCTCGTTGGCCTTTCCAGGCCCCGATGAACCAATTCACGACCGACAGCAACTCTTCCTCGGTCGGCGGGACGCGTGGTTCATTGAGCGCGTTGGGAAAAAAGAAGGCAATGGAATAAAGGAAGATTTTGGCGTCGTCCGCGGGATTTGCAATGGTGAAGACGCGCTGTTCGACGCCCAGCTTCAAAATCTTGCTGATCGCGTCCCACATCAGCAACCCTTCTTCCTCGAGGCGGTCGGGCTTGACGCGCAACACGGCCCGCGCGATTTCCACCGCGTGCCGCGAATTGCTTCGAATGTCCCGTGCCTGCCGAAAGCGAGCCGCGACGTACTTGCGCAACTTTTCATCCGCCGGGCAGCGCAGTGCGAGGATCGCCTCGACCTCGGCGCGATGGTGCTCGACGAACTCTTCCGCGCAGGCCACGACCAGCTCGTCCTTGTTGCTGAAATACAGATAGAGCGTGCCCACCGCGATCCCCGCGTCCTGGGCGATCTCCTGCATGGTCGTCTTCTGAATGCCGTAATAGCGAAACCGTTTGCGGGCCGCTTCGATGATCCTTTGCGGTTTGCTCATGTATGCTTTCGCACCGTCAGGTAAACGCCCTGCTTGGGCCGCAGCGTGAACGTCGCATCGGGGACAATCGCCTGGTTGGGCACCAGGGTAAACTGGAACCGCTGCGTCAACGCGGCCAGCGCCAGTGGGCCCTCAAGCATGGCAAAGTGGTTTCCAATGCAGATCCGCGGACCACCGCCGAAGGGAAAATAGGCAAACTTTGGCCGGCCCGCATTGTGCGGCGGCAGGAACCGCTGAGGGTCGAATTTATCCGGCTCCGTCCAGAAGTCGGGGTGACGGTGCACAATGTCCTGCATCAAAATGATCGTCGCCTTGGCGGGAATTGGGTAGCCACAGATTTCATCTTCGTCGATCGTCTCGCGCGGAATTCCCCAGGCGGGAGGATAAAGCCGCATCGTCTCCTCGAAGACGGCCGTTGCCAGCGGCATGCTCGACAGGTCTTCAGCCGTTGGCGAACGACCTTGCAGATGGGACGATACCTGTTCGTGCAGAGCATGCTGGACGTCTGGGTGCGTCGCCAACAGGTACCAGGCCCACGACAGCGCGGCCCCGGTGGTCTCGTGACCGGCGGTGAGCAAGGTAAGCGCTTCGTCCTTGAGTTGTTCGTCGGTCATGCCCTTGCCCGATTCTTCGTCCTGGGCCGCCAACAGCAGATCGAGCACGTCGTTTTTCGCCGGCTCATGGCGGCGGCGCGCGATTAAGGTCAAAACGACGCCGTCGAGCAAGGCCTTCGCCTGGCGGAACCGCCGATTTCTGCGCGTCGGCATCCACAAGGGCGAGAACATCAGGCGGCCATTCATCTTCAGGCTCACATATCCGAAAGCGGTGCGATAAGCCCGGCCGATCGCGTCGGCATCGCCGCTGATGTCAGTGCTGAACAACGAGGTGCTGGCGATTCGCAGCGCCAGCTGCATCATCTCGGGCACGATGTCGAGCGTGCGGCCATCTTCGGCTTGCTCCCACTGCCGAATGAACGCGTCGGTGGACTCGACCATGTGCGAACTGAGTTTGACGACCTGGTGACGCAGAAAGGCGGGCTGCATCAACCGCCGCTGCTTGCGCCAAAATTCGCCTTCGCTCACGATAATGCCATTGCCCGCCAGCAGGCCGATCGAATGGTTGGCCGAGTCCGGCTTGCGGTAGTTTTTGTGGTTCGCGTGCAGCACGTGCTCGATCGCGTCGGGATGCGCGAGCAAGTAAAAATAAAAGCCTGGAAAGGCGCGCAGGCGAACGTAATCGCCGTGTTCACGCCACGCGCCGTGATACAAACCCAAGGGGTCCCGCTGCACCTGGCGCAAACAACCGCGTAGCCAATGGCCGCGCACTTCAGGCCACGATCTGGCAGCGCCCGCCAACCTGTCAGGTCGAATCGCGGTGGCATTCATGGGGGCCCTCGCTTCCAAAATATGAACATTGAATGTTTTCATTCATTGTTCATTTTAGTGGTTCTCGTTGCGAGAACAAGGGTGCGGCGGAAAAAATGGTCCCATCGATCCTCGGCCTGGCCAGGCATGCCGGATCGGCCGCGTCGGTCGTTACAATGCAGGACTGAGCGGCCGGCAACACAGTCAGGCGGCTCGTCAGGCTTCGCTCGGCTCGTGATTCGGTGGCGCGCAAGCAGGCCCATGATGCCCCGAGGAGGTCGCCATGATTCGCCGATTAATCCTGCTGAAGTTGGCCTCCGAGGAGAAAAACCTGGGAGAATCCCTCGATTACGCCAGACACATCCTCCGGGTATCCCTGCGAGCTTTTCTCAAGTTTATCAAGATTATGCCGCTCGCTCAGTATCGCCGAGCGCTCCCGCCGGGCCCCTACCACGTCGCTCGGCTTGTCGCCACACGGGATGAAGACTGCGGGACCTGCGTGCAAATCGAAGTCAATCTGGCGAAGAAGGCGCACCTTGACCCGAATTTCATCCGCTTGGTGTTGGAACGTCATCCGGACGAATTGCCTGACGACCTGGCCGACGCCTATCGATTCGCCGAAGCCGTCGTGACCTCCAGCGGCGAAGAAGGTCCGCTGCGGGAGCGAATTCGATCGCGGTACGGAGAAAAAGGGCTCGTGGAGCTCGCGTTGGCCATCGCGGCCTGCCGGGTATTCCCAATCACGAAACGCGCTTTGGGGTATGCTCAAAGCTGTTCGAGGGTCAGGGTCCACGTCTAAGTACGCGTCTTCAAAACGTTCCGAACGTTGGAATTTGGGAGGGCGAAGCTCACGCTGAGCCGATTTTGCACCGGAAGTAGAGGCTCGGCAGGAGCCTCGCCCACCCGGTCGCGTAATTTGAAGACACGTTCTAAGGGACTCCAACCAAACCGCCTCGGACAAGGGGATAGTCGCATTTTGCCGCAAGCGACCGCAAAATTGGGACAGTCCGAGGCGCTTTCGGCCGGTGCGCCACTGAGCCGCAATCGGCCATCAAATGCCGCTTGCCGATGTCACTATCCGGTGTTTTGACCGGCGGTTCTAAGACTTCTCGCGGTTTTTAATCGTATTGCGGAACCTGTCCCCCTTTCGTGTACACTGACTTGGTCGAAGTTCGCTGATGCTTTGGCAATCGGTCGAGCCCTCCATGACCCCAGTTGATCTCCACGATTTCGCTTGGATGCGCCGCGCGCTGTATACCGCCGTGGTCGCGGACGTTTTGGATAGTCTCGCTTTGCGCGACCAGGTCGTGGGCGTGGAATTGCGATTGGTCAGCGGCAGTGGCCCGCTGGCGGGCCGCGCGAAAACGACGCTGTGGCAAGATCTCGAATCCGCCGATCCTCGGCCGTATGATCTCGAGCTCAAGGCGGTCGATGAGTGCCACACGGATGACGTGCTGATAGCGGCGGCAGGCGGGTCGATGCGCTCGGGCGTTTGGGGCGAACTGCTTTCGACGGCCGTCCGGAACCGAGGCTGCGCCGGGGCGATTGTCGATGGGGCGGTTCGCGACGTGGCCAAGATGCACGAAATGGGATTCACGGTTTTTGCCCGGGGGACTTGTCCGCGCGACAGTTTGCATCGTCAGCGGGTTACG
Organism: Planctomycetia bacterium; assembly: GCA_016200205.1. Taxonomy (GTDB): domain Bacteria; phylum Planctomycetota; class Planctomycetia; order Pirellulales; family PALSA-1355; genus PALSA-1355. The sequence continues at coordinate 946 of JACQFF010000099.1, read as the reverse complement.
GCCGTCGACGTGCCGGTCGAAATCGGCGGCGTGCGGATCTGTCCGGGCGACCTGGTGTTGGCCGATCTCGACGGGATCGTAGTCGTGCCGCGAGCGGTCGAGCGTGACGCACTGGCCAGGGCCTGGGAAAAGGTTACGGCGGAAAATCGGACCCGCGACGAAATCCTCGCCGGCACGAAAGCGGCCGACGTGTTTCGCAAATACGGAGTGCTCTAATGCGAGTCGGCATCATTGGATTGCAGCACGAGTCGAACACGTTTCTCGGCGCGCCGACGACTTGGGAACATTTCGAACAAGGAGCCCTGCTCCGGGGCCAAGCCATCCGCCGCGAGTACGGCGCGGCCCACCACGAAGTCGGTGGATTTTTTCAAGGGCTGGAAGCCGAGGGCATCGAAGCCGTGCCCATTTTTTTCGCCTGGGCATTGCCTGGCGGAAGGGTGACGGCGCCGACGCTCAACAAGCTGCTCTCCGCGATCCTGCTGGAATTGAAAGCGGCCGGTTCGCTCGATGGCCTGCTGGTGGCGCCGCATGGAGCGGCGGTGGCGGAAGGCTGCGCCGATATGGATGGGTTTTGGCTGCGCGAGCTGCGATCGCGCGTCGGTCCACAGACGCCGATTGTCGGCACGCTCGACTTGCACGCCAATCTGTCCCAAGCAATGGTTCGCGCCACTGACGCCCTGATCGCATACCGCACGAATCCGCATCTCGATCAGCGCGAACGGGGAATGGAAGCAGCCCGGTTGATGGCGCGAATCCTGCGCGGCGAGGTCCAGCCTACGCAAGCCGCCGCCTTTCCGGCGCTGGCGATCAATATCGAGCGGCAAGCCACGGCCACTTCGCCCTGTCGCGAATGCTATGCCGCCCTCGATGACATGCTCGACGACCGTCGTGTGCTGTCGAATAGCTTGCTGCTCGGCTTTCCCTATGCCGACGTGCGTGAGATGGG
>JACQFF010000098.1 GCA_016200205.1 Planctomycetia bacterium | reverse complement strand
TTCAGCAGGTGCTCCAGCCGAGCACGAACTTCGAAGGAGGTGTCGGGCGATAACAAGGCCCGGCCAAACTGGCTCGCCAGAAAAGGCCCTAGCGCGGGGTTTTCGACCAACTGCTGCAGACGCTGGGCCGCTTCGTCGCGAGCGGCAAATCCCTCGTCATCCAAGCCCGCAATCGCTTGCCGCACTTGGTCGCTGACACCCGGGTCAATTCCTTCGGCCGACGCGCTCGGCTCCTGGGCCGTCACGGAGCTATTCGCCAAGATCGCAAGCGCCAGGCCGCAAACGAGGCCGTTCAGCGGGAGGCAAAAACGTGTCATGCTTGTCGATTCGTCGAGGCTCTGAGCGGGCGAAATTGCTCGCACCGGCCACGCCTGCCGGCTTGCCCCTATCATACGTCAAGCCGCCCTGGAAGCCAACCAAGGTCGTTCAGAGCAGTAAGCAGCACAGGAAAAAGGGACGTCGCAAGGAGTCTGGGAACCGGCGGGCAGACGATCGATCGCGGCAGAATCGCTATGAGCCCGAGGATTGGGGGCAGCGGATCAGACGACGATGCGAATCTTTATGGAGTTTTCAGGAAGAAGGAACCATGTCGGGCCAGATTTGGCTCGGCTAGGGACCCGCACGACCAACTCCGATGAAGTCTCCACCGCTGATATACCATCCTTCGCCACATGGGCGGCACCAGACGATTCGTGTTCGTACTCGGACCAGCCATCCACGTTGGCTCGGTATGCTGATTTCGACCTCGCCGAGCCTCGGTTCGAAGTTGTGCAGCAATCCAATCCCGCTGGTGCAGATTTCACGACTGAACGCCGAGTAGCATTTGCCGTCCACTCGGATCGAAAGTGGCCGAAAGAACGGGTATCGCACTTCGGACCGACGATCCCTCTTAGTGTCGTTGTGTGCTTCAACGGTTAGCTCGTAGATAGCCATTCCCAGGTGCATGGGTTCGTCGACTCGGTGTGGCATGGTTCTGTTCACCGGAGGATGGAATTAGTCACAATGAAAACATAGCTCACAATGGGCACAATCCGACCCGCCAAAATTGATGACGGCAACAATTCGTCGGTTTCCTCCGCAAATTCGTTATGACAAGAACATTTGGGCGGCCGGCCAAAATCGCACTTGGCGCGCGCCGGCGGTCCCCGAGGCACAACGAGTCGCCAAACGCAAGCATATCGGCCGGGGCATCCGGGCGCGTTGGTTTGGCTTCATCGAGCGAAACTTCGGACGTTGCGCGATCGGGGAATAGTTCCGCAGCAATGGGAAAATGCCCCCGGCGGCCAGCAATATCCGTCTCTCCAGAATGACTACGATTGAGTACACTTACGGCGTTGTTTTTCGCCGGAGACTGTCATGACCACGGTCCTGCTGCTGCTGTCGCTGTGTGCGGTCGCCGACGCCGGCGCCGATACGGCGGTGGTCTGTCCGCAGGAATTTCGCCAGGCCTTCGAGCCCTGGCTCGAGCATCGGCGGGAACAAGGGCATCGGATTGCCGTGATTTCGAATTTGCAATCGCCCGGGGAAATTCGCGCTGAAATTCGTCAAATCGCGGTCGGTGGGCGATTGCGATATGTGGTCCTGGTGGGCGACGCCGATCCGGCGATGGACCGCGATCAAGCTCTGCGGCGGCGCTCAGTGCCGACGCACCATGCGAAAGCGGTGATCAATGTCCAATATGGCTCCGAGCCCGAGATTGCCAGCGACAATTGGTACGCCGACCTCGACGACGATCGCATACCCGACGTCGCCGTCGGGCGCTTGACCGCCGATTCGGCGGCCGAGCTGGCGCTCATCGTCCGCAAGATCTTGGCTTATGAAGAGTGCGCTGATTTTGGCGTCTGGCGGCGCCAGGTCCATTTTGTGGCCGGGTTGGGTGGCTTCGGCGCGGTGGCTGATACCCTCATGGAAGCAGCGGTCAAATCGTTGATTACCGCCGGCGTGCCAGCGACCTTTACCACCACCATGACTTATGGAAATTGGCAAAGTCCCTACTGTCCCGACCCCCGACAGTTTCAACGGGTCACGATCGAGCGGCTCAACGAGGGTAGCTTGTTTTGGGTTTATCTCGGCCATGGCCAACAGCGCTCAGTCGATTATGTGCAGGTTCCGGGCGGATTTTTTCCGATTCTGTCGAGCCCCGACGCCCGCCAACTTGCCTGCCGGCACGGCGCGCCGATCGCTTGTTTTCTGGCCTGCTACAGCGGTGCCTTCGACCAGCCTCGCGATTGCCTGGCTGAAGATTTGCTGCGCAGTCCGGGCGGCCCGGTGGCGATCGTCTGCGGCACGCGCGTCACGATGCCTTACGCGATGGCAGTGATGGGCACGGAGCTGCTCAACATTTGTCTTGTCGAGCGCGCCGAAACGTTGGGCGCGGCGATGTTGGCGGCCAAGCGGCGCACGATGCGCGCTGCTGGCGGTGTCGGCCACCGCGCGGCCCTGGATGCCTTGGCCCAGTCCTTTAGTCCGCCGCCGGCCGATTTAGCCGCCGAGCGGGCCGAGCACCTCGACCTGTTCAACTTGCTGGGCGACCCGCTGTTGCGGCTGCCCTACCCGCGCGAGCTTGAAGTGCAAGTACGACCCACGGCAGCGGCCGGTGAGCGGATCGCGATCTCCGGAAGGTCGCCCCTGGACGGCGCGTGTACGGTGGAACTGGTGGTGCGACGCGATCGGCTGACGTTTCAGCCGCCGCGGCGCGGCCAATTCAATCCCAGCGCGCTGGCTGATTACGCGGAAGTTTATCAGCATGCGAATCAGCCGCGTTGGGCGATGACTCAGTTGCAGTTGTCAGGGGGGCAGTTCGGCACGCACTTGGACATTCCCCCTCAAGCCCGCGGAGCGTGTCACGTGCGGGTCTTCGTGGAGAACACCGCCGGCTGCGCCGCCGGAGCGGCCGACCTGCGCATCGATCCGCCCGCGCCCGCGAGCGCTCGGGCGTCGCGGCCTTGAGTGGCCCGGATACCGGCGCGATCTGCGGGCCTGTTTTGGATTTTCGCGCACTTGCGCGCAAAACCAACCGCAGTGAGCGCGATATTGGGTGGCTTATCCTAGGTGCTATCGCGCACGGTGCGGTTGGGAATGAATTGAACCAGGTTAGCGGGTCGCGCTCTTACCAAGAAAATCGCTTATTTCGACGCCGATGAATGCCATTGTGCACTACTGGGCGGTTCGATCGAGCATACTGCGTGCGTCTCTTTTGTGGGGTTTTCTCTTTCCCACTCGTCTTGCGTTCGGCATCAACCTGATAGTCGAATTCCTGCTCCTGATAGTAACTGTTGGCCAAGTTCATGATGTTCCTCGCTTGGGGACGTTGCCCCGATTGATAGGGCCTGGTGAAAGTCAAAAGAGCCTATGGATGACTGATTCGCTTCGCGACCGGAACGATCGCACCGCGGTCCGAACCGTTTGATTTAGCCAGCCGCTCGGCAATATGCCGCGCTTCGCTGCACAGCAATCTCAGATTGCTGCTCTCCGTCACGCCGGGCAAATACAGCCATGCGCCCAGTTGGCGGACCCAAACTTCCTCTTCGATCGCCCCTTCGTTGCCGCAAACGATCAGCAGCAAGCCGCTCTGCGACGTGGTTTGTTCAACGACGGGGTGAAAGACGTGGGGCTGTTGGTTTTCCAAGTCGACCAAAGCCATCTGCACGAGCGAGCGGCTGAGGTAGGTCATGGCGGTGCTGGCATCGGCACACGCCGACGTTTTCCAGCCCCCTTCCGACGCCGCGCGTTCGAGCATTTCTCGACGGTGTGGATCGGCCGAGACGATTAAGCACTGAAACGCGCCTGCCGATTTCAGGGCGCGTTTGGCAAATTTCAATTGAATTTGCCCGCGCGGAGACAGTGTTTTGACATCGCGGTCTGGCATGAGTTTTCTTCTGCGATCGAAAAAAAGTTGTCAGAGAATGCTGGAACCTTGGTGCCTGCTCATTTCCTTGATCCGCATCGATTTCCCGGCCACCGCCCGCAAGTTTCACGGAGGCTTGCCCGTCGAAGTCAAATGTCGGACCGTCGCGGTCCGATGCCGCCAAAGAAAAGCCGTCACCAAAGCACTACGATTTCCATGCGCCTCAAACCCATTCCCTGGCCGCTTGTTCACAGGCGTGCGTGCCGTGTCAACGGCGGCGCCCCAGCCACTCGACTCGCTCGGTGCGAGCCCGCGCGCCGGCGATGCCGGAGACCTGCCTAGGCAAGTGCCATACCGAAACCAGTGAATCAACGAAAAACCGTCAGAAGCTCGGTTTTTTTCCGAGGAATTCGCACCTGCGGTTTTTGCCCGACGGACATATTTGGATGACGGGCATAGCGGGTCGATTTCACCAATTTGGAGTACCGTCACGCGATCTTGAGCTGCAAACCGCGGCCATCGCGCGACTTGCCCCGCGCCTCACAAGCTTGAGGAGAATTCACCAAGCGAGTGAACCTGCCGGCGAGATCACAAGCGTCGGAGAAATCGCCGGAAAAACGCTCGCTCGGCTCGACAGGTGCAACGCACGACGGAGACTTTCACGAACGCGGTGAGTTTTGGGAATCGCGCCCGCGTTCGGCCTGTGCCACCGCCGGCCTCATGTCGCTGGCGGAGATCCCCGCGAAAGTAGCTCGAGCGCCCGATCCGATTGCGTGGGAAGGCGGGGCTAAGGAGCGGTGGCCGAAAGGCGCGAGCCGATAGATCCGCCAAGGACTCGCGTCAGAGCCGGGTGAAATTAGCGCGGCTTGGGCCGGCGCATTTTGGAGTTGCCGTGGAGAGCGGGGGGCAGGCCAGCTGCGTCGGCTTCCATCTGCGCCAGCATGCGCGTCAGAGTGTTGGCATGCACGCCGAGCAATCTAGCCGCGCGCCCCTTGTGTCCCCGAGTGGTCTGCAGCGCCTGTTGGATCGCGGCAAATCGCAGCCGCGTCAGGTCCATGTAAGGCAGCGAAGCGTCAACCTGCAACGTGTTGGGCTCGACGTGCGGCAACTGCGGAGCGCAGTCCAGCACGTACGATTGCTCAATCACGTGCGAGAGCTGCCGCACATTTCCTGGCCAGTGAAACTCGCAAAAGCGCTTGAGCGCCTCCGCATCGGGCATCCACAACGGCCGCTGATATTGGGCCGCAAACCGGCCCGAGAAGAATTCGATGAATTCGGGGATGTCTTCGACGCGATCCCGCAGGGCCGGAACATGCAGTTCCACCATGTTGAGGCGATAATATAAGTCCTCGCGGAACCGGCCCTCGGCCACTTCGCTCTCCAGGTCGCGGTTCGTGGCGGCAATGATCTGCGCGTTGATGGGGACCGGATACGCGGCACCGACCGGCGTGACCTCGCGCTGTTGCAGCACGCGCAGCAATTTAGGCTGCAGTTCCAAGGGCATTTCGCCAACTTCGTCGAGAAACACGGTTCCGCCTTCCGCCGCGCGAAACACGCCCGTGGAGCGGCCATGCGCGCCGGTAAACGATCCCTTCTCATGGCCGAAAAGCTGGCTCTCGGCCAGCGTTACCGTCAATGCGGCGCAATTGACCGGAATGAAGGGCTTGCCGGCGCGTGGGCCGCGCTGGTGAATAAGCTTTCCCCAGAGTTCCTTACCGGTGCCTGTTTCGCCCGAAATCAGCACCGTGCAATCAGCTTTGGCAGCGCGCTCTGCGTGGCGCGCGATTTGAGAGATGGCAAGATTCTGCCCGACCACCCAGTCCACAGCGCCGCGCTGTACCGCCGGCGCGCAGTCGATGCTGGGAGCAATCGACGAGTGATTAGCCATGAAGTCTAATTACCTCAACCAGGAATCGGCGCTTTTGCCCCGGCAGCCGATTCGTCCTCTTCCGCGCTGCTCACAGCGAACTCAAGCGCGCCATGAAATTCATTAGCAATCGTTGGCCCGTGGGTTTCACGAATCGAAAACAAATACTCATTCAGGCACGAAACTAAGTCCGACCTTAAAAATCCATTTTAGGCAGACCGTAAAATGAATGCAACATTGTCGTCCTAGGTTTAATGCCATGAATGGGTTGTGAAGATATCTGAGCCGCCCGCCGAGCGTAAATCGACTCGATAAGCTATGTACTTTATGGCATTTATCCGGCGTGCTGTGCAACTACACATGCCGTAAGGAGATGGCACTCCAAGTCGTCAGGGCGACTCGGCCCGCTCAAAGAACATCAAATGCTGCCAGGGCAGCTTGTCGAACTGCTCGACGAGCTTGTATCCGTTGGGCAAGAATTCTTTCAGAATCTGCTGTTTGCTCATCTTGTGTAGCAACTTGATCGGCACGTTGCGATCTTCGAGCCGGAACTCCGCCAGCGCAATTCGTCCTCGCGGCTTGAGCGCCTGGCGCATGGCTTTGAGCATTTGTTGGGGATGCGAAAACTCGTGATAGACGTCGACCAGCAGAATGAGATCGACGGAGCCGCTCGGCAGCTTGGGATCGATCGCCGTCCCCTGGACGAGTTGAATGTTGTTGATCTGCGCTTCCTTGGCGCGCTCGGAGAGCAGGTGCAGCATTTCACTCTGAATGTCGACCGCCAGCACGCTTCCTTGTTCGCCGACCAGTTTGGCCAGTTGCAGCGTGTAAAAGCCGTTGCCGCACCCCATGTCGCACACGACCTGGCCCGGCTTCACGTCCAACGCCTGCAACAACCGGGCGCAATCTTCCTCGCGCTGCCGAGACTCGCGCACCAGCCACGGCGCGCCGAGATAATGCATCGTGACGGCGATTTCGCGTCCCTTGTATTTCGACTTCGCCGGTGGGATGGCCTCGTCGCCGGCCGGGGCCGAGTCGGGCGCCGCGGGTTGCTCGGCCAATGCCCCTGCCAGCGAAATCAACGTCAGCCACAGCGCGCAGCAGGGGGCTGTCCACCAGCGGGCGGCAAGCGGCGGCGGGGCTGAGACAGTTGGCATGGCAATCGTTTCCTGGGTGTTTCTGGGCCGTTTTGCCGGTCGATGGATGCCCGACAAAGCTCTATCATAGCTGAACTTAGGCTCTTGGAGAGCCCCCGAAAAGTTCCGCCAGCCAAAAAGGATCGCAGGGGGGCGATTCGGCTGCTGCGGTACGCCCGAAACTCTTTTCTGTTCAGCGTCGTGCTGGCGGCGGCTACAATCGGCTCTGCCGAGCCGGACAACTCGGCACTCACCCGCACCCCGTTTCGCGCGCCAAAGCATGTCGATCTTGCAAAACCAGCAATCGGCTTCGCCAAATCCGGCAGAGCCCAAGTCATCCAGCGCGGTTCGCACCGCTCCGCGCGAGCAGTTCATCCCTTTGCGCAAGGCAGAGCTCGTTGAAGTGCTGGCCCGGAGTGCCGATTTATCGGAAATCGAAGCCGGCGCGTTTCGCCGCTTCTGCCGTTTGCTGCAAGCCCTGGTGCATTGCGAATATCAGACGACCCTTGAGGATTTGAAGAACGCGTATGCTCCGTTTGATCCCGATGCCGACACGCGGCCCGGCGGCCAACTGTCGAGCGACGAGCTTCGCCAGCGCCAGGAGCAGTTGTTCGAAAAATTCGGCTGGCTCTTGGAGCGCGGCAATTTCCGCCGGCTGGCGCAGGCCGATATCGAACGGGCCTTGGCCGCCTGCAGCCAATGGGGACTCAATTTGTCGCTCGACTTGACGATCTTCGCGCGGCTGGAAATATACTGCCGCGGCGACGTGCTGGGGACTCGCTTCCGCCGCTCGCTGAGAAATCGTTTCCGACTCGAACCCGTCGAGGTGCCCATCTACCAGCGGCTGGTCGTCATGTTCCGCTTGCGCGAGGGCTGCG
>JACQFF010000097.1 GCA_016200205.1 Planctomycetia bacterium | reverse complement strand
GGTGGCACGCCGCCGACCATCAGCAGCACATCCTGCCGGAAGACGAATTGGACGTGGCCGGCCTGGTGCGCAGCGACGTGGCATTCGCCGGCGAGGCCGAAGGGGCGCCGGCGGCATCACGTATTACGCGCTGGCAGGTTCCATTGCGTTCATCCGAGCCGCCGGGTGCGAACACCAATTCGCTCTTTTTGCCCGAGAACAGCCGAAAAAATAGATTTTGACACGGACCTGGGGTGAGCTAGGATTTACACGGCTACCGCAGACGTAATTTTTCGACACCGGGACCCGATTGGCCGCCTTGGGACAGGGATTTATGAACCGTACATTTCGCCCATTCTGGCGGCGCACTGACGCGGCAACCTCGGTCGAATATGCCGTGATGTTGGCGCTGATTTTAATGGTGGTCTTCGGCGCCGTCGCGTCGCTTGGCACGAAAAACAACCAGTCTTGGACGAATACGAACAATAGCCTGGGTGTTGTCAACGCCGGCTCGTAGCCCTCGGGTGCGATCAACCCTTTGGCCGCAATCGATCAAAGTACAGCAGGCCGACGAGCGTCTTGGCATCTTGAATGCTGCCATCGAAGGCCATCCGCATGGCGTCGGCCCACGGGACCACACAGGTCTCGATTTGCTCGCCCGGCTCAGGCGCAGCCGGCCCCTGCCGCAGTCCCCGCGCCAGATACAGGTGCATCCGCTCGTTGAGAATGCCCGGCGACATATAGAATTCGCTGAGTTTTTCAATCGACGCGGCGCGGAATCCGGTTTCCTCGATGAGCTCGCGCTGGGCGGTAACCGCGGGATCTTCGCCCGATTCCAAGGTTCCGGCGGGTAGCTCGACCAGCGTCTTGTCGACGGCTATCCGGTAGTTGCGGATCAAGCAAACGCGTCCATCGTCGAGGATGGGCAAAACGGTGACGGCTCCGGGATGCTGCACCGTTTCCCTCACGTGAAGTTTTCCGTCCGGCCCAAGCCGCTCGTGCCGGACCACGCGAAAACGCCGTGTCACAAGGAGTTCTTCGGGTGGGTTGGCCATGGCACAGGCGCCTCGATTGATCGTTGCTTCTCCGGCTGTTAAGATAGCGACGGCGGGAGATTGCTCCAAGCGCCATCCCGAAAACGCGTTATTCGCTTGCCAAATATGAGCGACTCTTCGAGCTGGAGCCTGCAAATTGGGCGCTGGCGCGGCGTGCAGATCCGCGTGCACGCAATCTTCGTTGCCGCCGCCGTTTTGGCCCTCTATTTAAGCACCAGCCGTCCCGGACAGGAGGCCGCCGGATACGGCCTCATGGGCATCGCGGTCCTCTTGGCCAGCGTGCTGATCCATGAGTTGGGGCATTGCTTCGCGGCGGCCCGCGGGGGAGGAAATCCCGAGCAAATCGTCCTTGGCCCCTTGGGCGGACTGGCGCCATTGCAGCTGCCCCGCGAACCGCAAGGCGAACTGATCACGGCTTTGGCGGGGCCGGTGGTGAATTTCGGAATCCTGCTCTTGGTGCTGCCGATCCTGATCGCGGCGCGCGTTGATCTGCTCAGCTTGATCAGCCCCCTGCAACCGACCGATCTGCTCGAGGGGGCGTGGTGGATCGTGCTGCTGAAGCTCGCGTTTTGGATGCTTGCTGGCGTGGGTGATGCGCGGCGACCCGTCGGTTACCGGCCTGCCGACTTGGGTTGGGCTGTTGCTGTTTGCGGCTTGGATTTACTTCAGCGCGCAACACGAGACGGCCCGATTCGAGGACAGCGAGTGGGACGATGACCTGTACAGCTACGATTTTTCCCAAGGCTATACCAGCCTGGAACGCACCTTGGAACCATCGCGCCGATCGGGAAGTTCGCTGCGGCGCTGGCTGGAAAACCGCCGCGAACTGCGGCGGCGCAGGCGCCAGTCGCAGGAGCTGGACGAAGAGCGGCAAGTCGACGATATTCTGATGCGGCTCCACGAATCGGGCATGCAAAACCTCTCGGCGAAAGAACGGGCTCTTTTGAACCGGGTGAGCGCTCGGTATCGAAATCGTCAGCGCAATTGAGCCCCGCCGCCCAATCTGGTTGCCCCGGCCTATTGGGCCCCGACCATAGCCGCGTTTTTCCGGTGGCCGGCCCTATTCGGCTGGTATCCGCCAAACAAGTCGATACACGCCGCCCATCCGCTGCCACTCTCACAATCGGCACCGCCGTCGGGCTGCGCTCCTTTGATTCGCCAGCCCGCCCCGGGATTCTCGGTTTTCCAAAGACTCATGACCTAAATTTCAGCAGAGCCGAGAATTGCTGCAACTTCCACCATGAGACGGCCATCTATGTGCGCCAACTTCGTTGCGTCCGATCTGGTACCGCGTCAACGCGCCTGGGATCGTCGCGATACGGACGGGCAGCCGAGCTGGGAAGCACGCGTGTTGGACAAACTCATGGAAGAGTTCGCCGTCGAGTTTGATCTCGTTGACGGCGCCAGCGGAGAACCGGCGTATTGCGCCTTCGATCGGACCGCTCGCGATTGGAGCGCTCGCGGCGAACTGTGCCGCGCCGTGGCCCGGCGCGGCCGGGCCGAGTTTATCGAAGACGACGAACCGCTGGTGGTCATGGCCATCCCGATTGCCAGCGCGCCGGATCAAAATTTTGTGGCCGTGGGCACCTTCGTGACCAGCAACAGCGTGTCGGCAAACGAACTTCCCCGCGCGGCCGAAATGCTGGGCCTTGATCCGGTGGACGCCGCCGCTTGGATCGGGCGGCAAAACTGCTGGAACGCCGACTCGTTGTTGCGAATGGGACAACTTGCCACCGAAAAGTTGGCCGCCGAACAACGGCTCGAGACCCTCGAAAAAGAAGTCCAGGATCTGTCGATCAATTTATCGACGACGTATGAAGAAATCAGCCTGCTATACCGGCTGACTCAAAACCTAAAACTGTCCAGCAAGGATGAGGAACTCGGATCGCTCGCACTGGAATGGCTCGCCGAGGTGGTCCCGGCGGAGTCGCTGGCGATTCAACTCACCCCCTCGTCGAAAACGGGCTCGCTCAATCGGGACGCTCGCACCGAACCGGTGATGCTCACCTTCGGTCCGTGTCCGCTCAATTGCGACGAGCTGACGAGCACGATCGCGCGGTTCGGTTTGCGGCCGGGTCACCGTCCGCTGATTGTCAATCAACTCACGACGCAAGTCGACGATTGGCCGTTTCCCGGCGCGCGCGAGATGATCGTGGTGCCGCTGTGCGAAGGCGACAATTGTTTCGGATGGCTGGCCGCATTCAATCATACGCATGGCGGAGAGTTTGGCACCGTCGAGGCCAGCCTGCTCAGCTCGGTCGGCGCGATCCTCGGCATTCACAGCGGCAACGCCGAACTGTATCATCAGCAACGCGAGTTTTTTGCCGGCGTCGTCCGAGCGTTGACCTCCGCCATCGATGCCAAAGATCCATATACCTGCGGTCATAGCGATCGCGTCGCCCGCGTCGCCGTGCGATTGGCCGAAATGTTGGGCTGCGACCGCAAGCAACTGGATACGATTTACCTCTCGGGCCTGCTGCACGACGTCGGAAAGATCGGCATCGACGACCAGGTCCTGCGCAAGCCCGGCAAGCTGACCGAAGCCGAATACGAACACATCAAGACGCACGCCGAAATCGGCTACAAAATTCTCGTCGATATCAAACAATTGGACGACGTGCTGCCGGTGGTGCTCCACCACCACGAACAATGGAACGGCAAGGGATATCCCCATGGTTTGGCCGGCGACAAGATTCCGCTCTTGGCCCGGATCGTCGCCGTGGCCGATTCGTTCGACGCGATGAGCAGCGATCGACCTTATCGCGAAGGAATGGGCGACGAAAAACTGGATGCCATCCTGCGCGACGGGGCAGGCAAACAGTGGGATGCGGCGGTGGTCGATGCTTTCTTCCGCGCGCGCGATGAAATTCGCCAAATCGCTCAACAAAAAGTCAAAAACTTGACGCTCGACCTGCGCGACTGGACTTAATTAGCGGTCAGGGGTTAGGGATTGGGCTAGGAGGAAAAACCCCGAACGCTTAATCCCGACACTGGCTAGCTGGCCTTGAATTGGCTGGCGAACATCGTCTTGAGGGCTTGCACGCCCAAACGCATTGCCGACACGTCACTGCCGAATGTGATCATTCGGCATCCTTTCTCCGCGCAGCGATCGGCATAGGCCGGATCGGCCGGCACAATGCCCCAAGCCTTGCCGCGGCGGCGACAGGCCTCGGCCACGCGGTCGATGGCGGCCCAAACCGTTTCGTGATTCGCTTGTCCCAACACACCCAGGGCAGACGACAAGTCGGCGGGGCCGACGAACAGCAGATCCACGTCGTCGATCGCGGCAATTTCGTCGACTTGATTCAAGGCACCCAGCGTTTCAATCTGAATCGCGACAAAGTGATCGCGATTTGCGTCGCGGGCCAATTCGATGGCCGTTTTGTGCGTGAAGTGCGCGTCGGCCCCCTGCGTGTTCACGCCGCGCATGCCGCGCGGCGCGAATTTGGCCCAGGTAACAAATTTTTCGGCTTCGGCGGCCGAGACCACTTGGGCCGCCATCACGCCGTCGGCCCCCGACTCCAGGCATTGAGTCACGGCGGCGTAGTTCGTCACCGGCATCCGTACGAAACTCCCCAAGCCGCAGGCCCGCCCGACGAGAGCGGCCATCGTAATCTGCTCGGTCGAAATGCCAGCATGCTCGGCATCCAGCCAAAACCCGTCGTACCCGCCAGCCAGCCCGAATAGCTGCAAGCTGACCGGATGGACCAGCCGGCCGGCGCAAAAAACTCGAATCAGCTTATCGGTCGCCAGCAGATTTTTGAAAAAACGGGGCATGCCGGAGCTCCCTGGAATCGCGGGGGCACGAATGTTAACTGTCGCACAGCGTAGACGTTAGAGCTTCCAAGGCTGGCCGTCAAGCAGTCGCGACGCCCCGGCGGGCGAATCCATGCGGGGTGGCCAAGATGCGAAGCCAACAAACCCGTAAAGAGCATCTGTCTGGTAGCTGTTCTTGGGCCATTGTGAAGAATTCTTGGACTTTTTCGTGAACCTAACGGTCGATCCGGTGTCTAACCGGACGATTGCTCTTACTGGCGTGGTCTGCGGACTTCGCTTGACTGGCAGTCCAAACCATGCGAATGTTACAATATTCTGCGGCGAAAATAACTCGCCGCCAGTGACTTTTGTAGGTGGAAGTTCTTTTTTCTCTCCAACCGCGCGCAGCGCAGGGAGCCTCCCATGCGTACGTCCATCGACGCCGCCTTCACGAATCGCAACGTCTTTGGTTTTAACCAAGACCGCGTCGTGCTGTCGTGGAATGACACGTACGCTCATGCTGCGCAGCATCTTGCATCATGGCACGCCAGCAAACGTGCCGGCGGTCTATCGGGCGCGATGAAGCGCCGCGGTACCGCGGTCGTGGCTGGCGCGGTCCTGGCGGTCAAGCAGATGTGCTTGGCCATTACCGGGCCCGCACGGCAGCCGGTGCGACGCACGTCGCCCGTGCTCGTCACGGCCTGAAGCGAACGAACGTTCGCCTTCAGAGCACCTGACGAACCCGTAAGCCCGGTCGAGGAAGCGGTCTAGCCTATCGGTTTAGCCGCGACGTGATCCTCGGACCATTTTCCGCCGCCAGGATTTTGTGCCGTCGTGTTGCGACTTTTTTCCCCCGAGAGAGCCATGGAACTACAGGAAATCACCACCGAACCCAGCGAGTCCAGCCTGATCCGCTCCGCGCAAGCGGGTGACCGGGAAGCCTTCGGCCAGCTCGCTCAGCGATATGAACGGACCGTTTACGCCACGGCATTGCGGCGATTGTCGAATCACGCCGAGGCACAGGAAGTTTGCCAGGAGGTTTTGGTCCGGGCCATGCAAAAGATCTCGCAGCTTCGCGAGCCCGAGGCGTTCGGCGCTTGGCTGCAGGCGGTGACCAACCGGATGGCGATCAATCGGGCGGTACGCAGACGGCCGGCCATCGCCACCGAACCGGAGACCCTCGCCGCAACCTGTGTCGACACCGAAACCCCGCTCACGACCGCGCTCTCCCGGGAACGACAGTCTCAGGTCCGAGCCGGGCTGGGCCGGTTAGGCGAACTCGATCGAGATACGCTGGTCGCGTTTTACGTCGAAGGACAATCTCTGGTCGAGATGAGCGAAGGATTTCGCTCACCCGTGGGCACCATCAAGCGGCGGTTGCACGTCGCTCGGAAACGATTGGCCAAGGAGTTGGAAGAGCTCGTGGCCGTCTGACATCTGCGCCAGGTAACCCCCTGGCCAGATGTCGCGGCCGCGGGTGCGCCACGGACCTCTAATCGCGAAGGGGTCCCCGCGATGCGCCCGGAGCGAGCAACAACCAGCCGGCAATCCAAGCCACTCCGCCGATCGGCACGACGTGCACGAGCGGTTTGGCGCCGGTGAGCAGCCAACCGAAAATACCGCCCGAGAACAGCACAATGCCCGCGAGGAAAGCCGCGGCCGCCAGGGGCAATAACCTCGAGCGGTTGCGCGCCATTTGCATGCCGACGAGAATCAGTCCCAGCGCGTGGTACATCTGATAACGGACGGCGGTCTCGTAGGTTTGCAGGCGGTCCGCTCCGGCCGACTTGATCAGCTCTTCATAAAACTGCGCCAGCGGCAGTTCGCCGCTCAGGAGTTCTCGGCCGACGCGCTTCGGATCAGACTCGTCGGCCGCTTCCGGCGGCTTGAGCCGGTCTTTGAGGAAATGAGTTCCCAAGGCCCCCGCGACCACCGCGATTGCCGCACACAGGGCGCCGCACACGATCCAGTTTCGCCCAGCCATCGTTTACCCCATCTGGCGTTTTTCCGTATTGTAGGCGTCCGCCGAGGGGCTGCCAGGCGATTTTCATCCAGGCCGGCCGGACATAAAAACGCCCAGCCGAGATCCGGTGGGCGTTTTGGCTCGATGACGCCGTGCAGTCCGATCACGGGGGGGCCTGGATGCCCAAGCGTTCTTCTTCCTCTTCTTGTATGATGATTCGCGGAGTAACCATCATCATCAGGCTCTGCGTTTCGCGGCCGATACCCACATTTTTGAAAAGTCGATTGATGTACGGCAGCTTGCTGAGGATCGGCACGCCAAATTCGTTGCGGCCTTCACTCAATCGCTTGATCCCGCCCAACAGGACCGTGCCTCCGTCGGGCACGCTCACGGTCGTGTTGACCGACACGAAGGAGAAGTTCGGCAACTGAATGGTAATCCCGTCGGTCGACGTTATCCCTTCACCGGTGCTGGACTTGCTTTCGCTACCGCCTCCGCCTTTGGTGTCACTCGCGCTCGATTTATTGGTGGTGGTTTTCGAGCCCGAAAAAGTGAACTCCTTGACATCGCCGATATTGCTGAAGAACGGCACCACGGTCAATCGCACAAACCGCCGATCGTTGGAAATCACGGCCTGCACGGTTAGAAACGTGCCTTCGGAAAGCACGGTGATCACCGGCTGATAGGCGGCGGCAAAGTCACCCACCACGGGAATAACGCTGATCACAAAGGGCGTTTGCGTGACGTCGGACACCGAGGCCTGCTGACCGTTGAACAGAGTCACCTTGGGCGCCTGCAACACATTGCTGCGGCGATCGCCCTGGGCGGCGTTGACCAGAAAATACGCCTCCAAATCGCTGAGAATCGCAAAGCCGAAGTGGGCGACTTCCACCGGCTGCCCAAATTGCGGCGTAGCCAGATTGAACGAGCTCTGGCGGAAGGGAATGTCCAAAGCCGAGGTAAAGCTGGGAGCGTCGCCCGACGGCGCGTTTCCGCCCACCGTCTGCAAGCCGACGATTTCCTTGTTGTTCTGTCCCGGGATGGGTGGGTTATTCGGGGGATTGCGATTGTCGATATTGAATTGGAAGTCAACGCCGATGCGCTCGAAGAAGTTATCGTTGAGCGTGATGAAGCGAACTTCGATCGTGACCTGCAGATCCTGATTGCGCCGCAACTGTTCCAGCAGATCCACGATGTCTTCGTGGACTTCTTGAGTCTGACTGATCACGAGGCTCAAGTTGTTGCGGAACTCGGAAATGGAGCCGGGTCCGCCGACTTCGTCCCAGGTTTGCGGTTTGACGGTCGTGGTAATCAACTCGATCAGCGAATCGAAATCGGCCTGGGCTCCGCCGCCGACGCCGCCGGGGCCAAACGGCACCGACTGGTTGACGCCGGAGGCCGACCGCGAGCCCAAGTTTCCGGGAGCGAGCTGGTTCATTTGGGCCAGCACCTTCGGATTCATTATTCCGCTGGCCTGGGTGCCGTCCTGGCTCGCCAAAAACGCGGTGGCACCTTGACCGCCCATGCCGCCAACGCCGTTGCCGCTTACCGAATAGGCATCGCTCAGCGCGCCCGCCAGGCCGATTCGGCCATTGGGCGGAAAATTGGGAATCGGAATCACCAGGTCGGCCACGCTGTAAGTCTGCTGATAGACGTGCCCGTCGCGCAACTGCTCGCTGGTGATCTTGAGCACTTCGTCCGCGATGATATAGCTCAGATGATACGGTTCCAGAATCAAATTGAGCGCGCTCTTCAGGGAAATGTCCGAAGTCAGATCGATCGTGACGGGCGTATCGCTGGAAATGCCTTCTTCATCCAGTCCCTTGGGGTCCAGATAGATGTTGACGGCCGCCAATTTCGACAATTGCTCGATGACTTCGCTCAGCGGACGATTGCGAAACTTCAGCGACACGGGGGTTTTGAGCTTGCGTTCGATTTCCAATTCGCGTTCGGTGCGGCGCGAGCGATTTTCGGCAAGCCGCTTGGACCGGGTTTTCGTGAGCTCTTCCCAGGTCTTCGCGTCCGGCATTTTATACGGTTCGCGATCATCGAACGGAATCGCCGATTGCTCGACGCTGTCCAAAGACTCGACGACCATTTTCTCCTTGGTTTCGAGCAAGTTCTGGTTGCGCCTCTGCCGTGAAACGAAGCGGTTTTGCCAAATCAGTTGTTTGACCACCGGATTCTCGGGATCCATCTCGCGCGCCCGCTTGGCCAACACTTCGGCCTCGGCGTAACGCTGTTGGTCCATGAGTTTATTGAATTCGTCGACGAGCTTTGCCAATTTATCGTCGACTTCGATCTTGCCTTGACGGCGGCGGTCGACTTCCTTGAGAACGTCCTTATTGGCGCTATCCAGTTCGATTTGAGCGCGGTTGTCGTTGATGTACTTGTCGAGTTCCGCGACCTTGCGGTCGATACGTCGCAGAAGTTGCGCGCGGGCCTCGGGGTCGAGGCCGGCGGCTTCGACCCCGGCACGCGCCTCTTTCAGAATCTCCACCGCGCGCTTCGGATCTTTCTCTCGAATCTTGGTCGCGGCAATCTCCTTTTGCGCCACTTCGGCCGAGGTCTGCTTGAACAGCAACTGCTGTTTGGCGGCGGCGTTGTCGATGAGCGACTCCGGTTTTGTGGATCCGCGCGGACCGCCCGCCGGCGCCGAGAGCAATTGCAAGTGGTCTTGCAGCCGTTGCGCCGTCTTCGCATCCAACTGGTCGCGCAGGGCGTATGCCTGGCGGAAAAGCTCGAGGGCTTTGGGCAGATCTCGATTTCGCAAAGCCTCTGCTCCCTGCTGGAAGAGCTGCATGCCCGACGATCCGTTTTCCGCTACAGGCCTCGGTGCTTGATTCGGCAACGGCAGTTTTTCGACCGGTACGCTGGATTGCGAATCATCGCCATCGCCGACGCTGACGTCCTCCTCCTGGCCGCTGGAGATCAAGTTGCGCGTGACGTCGTGACCGGGGTCGTAAACGGCTTTCGTCGTCGGATAGGCCGGCATTTTGGGGACAGCGCCACCAGCGGGAACCACACCTGGGGCCTGCGCGCGTGGCGGGCCGGCTTGCGCGGTTCGGCCGTCGTCGGCCGTAGATGGCACGCCCCGCGTGTTCTGTTTTCTTGCGGCCGCGATCTTTTCCAAAAGGCCTTCCGGCCTGACTTCGAACGGACCATAGTTGACTCGCAAACCTTGTACATGTCGCGCCAATCGCTCGGCTTCGTCATAGTCCTTCCAGCGCATCAGCTGCTGGGCCTGATCCATTAACAGGTCGGCCATTTGGTGGCGCGAAGCCTCGCTCGCTTGTCGGCCGGTGGCCGCCTCGGTGACCTGCCGATAATTGCGGATCGCGATTTCCACTTTGTCTGGCGTATCGTCGTGATATCCGTAGGAAACGTTCATTTTCCTGGCTGCGTCGACCGAGGCTATCGCGCGCCGCACGTCGCCCACTGCCAACGCACGCCGCGCCGCCAACAATTGAGCGTCGCTTTCGCGACGCGCTTCGGGACTTGCTTCCGCGGAAACCGGGTGCTCATGGACCGGATCTGGAATGCGCGTCGCTTCGCGCGATTCTTCGTCGGGAGAACCCACGATACGCTGCGCGACTGGCGATAGTGGCAACAGCCCCTCGCCCTGCGGCAGCTCCAACGGCGCCTCTTGATCGGGATCGAGCACTTCGCTGGGCACTTGAGGTGCCGAGTGCGGGCCCGACGCGTCGACTGAAGCCTGCGGCCTGGCTTCGGTCGCATTGTCGGCCGGCATTTCGGGGGTGAATTTTTTGCTGGGCCGCTCGACCGAAGCAGGTTTGCCCGAACGCCTGGCGGCGTTCAATTGGCTACGCGCCTTTTTGGGCGTATCTCCCAAATGAAACACGCTGTACTCGACTTTCATTTTTTCCGCACGCGTGATCAGCGCATCGGCGGCGTCGAAATCGCCTTCCTTGATCGCCTGGCGAGCGCGAGCCAGCAGGCCGTCGGCTTCCTCGCGATCGATGACTTTTTTGCTCTTCGCCCCGCCCAACGCGCCTGTCATCAACCACAAGTGCACCGACTGATGCCCAGCCGCGGTCGCCACGGACGGCGTCAGCGGAGCCAGCATTAGGACAGCGATGACAGGGAACGATTTCGACGTGTTCAAAACGATTCTCCTTTTGAGACTCGCGGCACCAGCGTCGCACTAGGGCGAGGCAGATGCCTTTGTTTGGCCAACCGGAGTCGAGCCTCGCTTCGAAAAAGCGAAACGCAAGAGACGGTGAGCGCACTTTTTCCAGCCGCCCCCTCGGATCCGTCAGAGAGCGGCTGCAATCGAGCGATTTTCAGAACGATTCCAAGATTTGTTTAAGATGAGAGCGGGATAAATATCCCCGAGCATGAATCCGGTCAAGGTCAGCTTGGGGAGATTCTGCTTTCACCGCACGTGCTAGCCGATATTGCAGAAACTTGCGGCGGGCCAGCAATCGCGGTGCGAACCTGCTAGCAGCGGGGCCGGGATGAGCGGCAGCGCAAAGAGTGCGCAAGAAATCGCTCGAAACACTCTCGATCGGCTACTTCTTCGGCTTCTTGTACGGTGGCTTGAATGGCTTGGGATTGGAATCGATGGGATCGGGTTTTGCCCGCGCGTTCGTCTCCTCGGGGGGCACGCGCTTCGCATACATTGACTGATCGTCCGATTCGCTACGGACGATCAGATCGCCGTTTCGATCCAAAAACAGCACCTCGCCCGGGGCGGTGAGTTTAGAACCGTTTTTTCCGGACACGATCCTTCCACCGCGAATGTCCAACACGACCATGTCGGTCTTGAATTTGACGTCCGTCATTTCTTCGGTTAATTGGGGGTTGTGGAGATCGCGCAGCACGACAACTTTGGCGATCGTGTTGGCGACGGTGCCACGCCAGACATCGTGTTCGTAGCTGAGTTCCCTGCCGGTTTCTTCATCGGTCGCGATCAGCATCAACTTGACCGAAGGCTCGCCGAGGCGCGGCGCTTTGACGCCGCCAGCCAACACTTGAAAACCATCCGGAACTGAAATCACGCCCGACGGCTCAGTCGGATTGGTGGCCAGGAATTCTTGATTCGCGGTTTCGGGATCTTTCAGATATTGGCGCGACAACCCAAAGTTGGGATTTTCCAAGCCGAGGACGACTCGATATCGGTATTTCTTATTGGGTTCCACCGTGAAATCAAAGGCCCGGAACAGGCGATAGCCGCGCTGGGTGTCGTCGGGATTTACCGCATTGGTGGCCGGATTGGCGGTCGGATCTTTCTTGGCGCGGTTGCGATGAAAATCATTGTCCGCTTCCTTCGTATCGGCGTCTTTGACATCATCACCGGCCGCCGGCTGGGGTGGCGGCGATTGCGCATTGGCTTGTGCCGAAAGCGGAATCTTCGGATGCGTGACGGCGGCGCCCCAAGCGGCGCCTTGCAGCGGTGCCAACGGCTGAGTGAGCTCTGAATCCACATATTCCGGATGCACGACTTCCGCCGGCCCCGGCTCAAACTCCTTCACCAACGGCGAGCGAGCCAAGGGCTTCCAATCCAGCTTGCCGGGGTCTTCATCATTGATTTCTGCGCGTTGAATTTTGAAGCCTGCATAGGTCGGCGTGTCCTTTTCCGGACTGCCACCCATGGCCCGATCGAAAACTCGCGCATATTCTCGGGCTTGCTTCTGAAAAGGGACCAACCCGGCAATGGCAACCCAGGGCAAACCTTTCAGTTTCGTTGATCCGCCACTCCCGGGCTTGCCACCCTGGCCCGCGACTGCATCGAATTTGAGAGCGAACGCGCCAAAACCGGACGCGACTTTCAATTCTTCGATCGGCAGCAGTAGGGGACTATCGCGTTTTGTTTTGGGATTGGCCAAAGACTGATTGAGCGGCCGCCACTTGAACACCTCGGGCGCGATCCGGTCGCGTTTGGCTCGCTCGTCGTAGGCGATGATCTGAATTCCCGCGGTTTTTTCTTCCCACGGCGATCTCGTTACGTGCGCACCGACGTCGGCGGCCTTTTGCTGTAACTGTTGAGGTTGTTTCGACGGTTCGAGCACCTCGCGCGAAACGGCCGACCAGGTGAATATCAGGAAAACGAGGATCGCACCGCCAAAAGCAAGCTTTTCGCCGTGCTCCAGCAGCCATTTTTTGATGGCAGCAAGGTCAAATTTGACTTTAACTTTTGCCATGCTTACCTCCGTTCATCCGCTGTCCAACGATTCACGCATCTTACCATCCGCCGCATCCGCCAGCACATCGCTAGCCGGCCGGGGGCGCAGGCGCGACTGGTTGAGCGGGTGGACCACCCGGCGCAATGGCTGGTTCGCCGCCCAGTTTGGCCATGTTCGGTTTATTGTAAATGTAGATGATGCCGTGCAATTCGATGGGCAGGTCGTCCGAAGCGCTTTCCAAGCCCGCGCCGCCCTTGGCCCCGCCCGGCTGTGGAGAGCTGGTCGAAGTAGTGGCCCCTTTGGATGGATTGATTCTCAGTTGCCGCACCTCGACCGGCAAGGGTGAGTTGGCGCATTCGACCAGGAACCGCGGAATTTCGCGCTGGTCGATCTTCAATCTCAGAAAAATCGGCATCCGCTTGAATTCCGAATCGGCCGTGGCTCCAGCGTGGAGCTTCTTGCCATTCTCGTCGACGTATCGACCTTCATCGACCGGCTTGACCGCTGTTGGATCGGCCGGCTCGGTCGGCGGCGCCGCGGCCGGAGCTGCTGCCGTAGTTGCTGCCGCGCTCGCTGCGGCCAGTTTCGGGCGGATAATGTGCTCCGATGTCAAACTCGCTTCGAAGGAGTCGGCGGCCGCCTTGCCAATCGCTATCTGGCTAATTTCCTTCACGGGC
Organism: Planctomycetia bacterium; assembly: GCA_016200205.1. Classification (GTDB taxonomy): domain Bacteria; phylum Planctomycetota; class Planctomycetia; order Pirellulales; family PALSA-1355; genus PALSA-1355. The sequence goes on along the minus strand of JACQFF010000097.1, from coordinate 9,085 downwards.
GTGGTGAATTGGTGCTCGTCGTTTACGTTTTTGATGATGGTCAACAGCGCCGCGTAGACCCACAAATCTTCCTGGGCCCGTCGCACTTCGGCCGAGCTTGGCACTTGACCCCTGTCCAAGGTTGCACGGAAGTCCAAGGTGTCACGGACTTCGCCTTGGTTGGTCGAGTCCCAGGTCACGCGGTACTCATGGTTCTCTTGGGACGGGTTCGCCGCCGCCGCGCCGACTCCACCGACAGCCCGGGCCACCGCAGCATCCGCGCCCGGTTGTTTCGCGCTCTCGGAGGGCGCGGCATCCACGATTTTCAACAGCCGCGGAAACTCATTCTTGACATAGTTCTGGTACCGCTCGCAGAAACGCATGGGAATTTCCGCGTTTGGCGGATGGTCGGCGACAAAATCGAGGAAGTCCTTTTCGAGTTGCGGCGGCCAGCTAAGCAACGATTTCTGCTCGTCGTAAACCAGTTCCCAGGCTTTGCCGACGTTCGTTCGTTCCTGCCCGTTGAGTTTCTCGACTCCTTCTTTCCACCGGCTGTTGGGATACGGATTCGTGCCCAGAATGCCCGTGAGCGCGTTGAATTTCGCTTCGATTTTTTGCTTTTCCTGCGCGTAAACCGCCGAAAGCGAGCGGGCCGCCATCATCGAGCCAACCATGCCGGCGATGATGGCCACTACGCATAACAGCCAAAAGTGGTACTTTTGGAATTGCTTCAAAATGACTTTCAATTGGTTCATGCTAGTTGCTTCCCGCGGGCGCCGCGTCGGCCAAGGCGCCCGTTTTGGCTTTGGCGCGCTCCTCTTCCCGTTGCTGCCGAACGCTCAACGGCGTGGGTTTCCAGGAAAATTGCAGGTAAAAATTAAATCGACTGAGGTCGAGAATTTTGGGTTCGGGCAGGGGAACGCCGGCTTTCGGCACTTTCGGCGTTTCGTCCTCGTTGGGGTCAGGAATGTGCTCGGTTACGAGCCTGTCAAACTCCACTAACACCGGATATCCAATGCCCAGATCTTTGATGGGGACGGTGGTCAGCTTGCCATCTTTGCCCGGCAGTGAAATCTCCGCCTCGCGAAGCCTTTTGATCAGCCGCTCGCGAACGTAGGCGGAGCCTTGTAATTGGACGTCTTTGTTGTGGTAGTGATAACCCCGCAATTGAATCACCCAACCCGGTCCCGATGGGCCCGGATCTTCCCCGGGGGCGGCTGCCGGCGCCGCCGGTGGCGCGCCGGCCGCCGGATTTGGTGCGCCCGGTTGAGGCTGTGGGGCAGGGGCCGCGGGTACTTGAGGAGCAACAGCAACTTCTGGCGCGGCCGGAGCGGCGACAGCCGTAGCCGCTGGATCGGCCGCCGCGGGCAAGTCGGCTTTGATCTTGGCGGAAACCCCGGCACTGTACCAGCTCGCCAAATCGGCGAAATACTCACAGTCAAGTTCCTGAATGTGAATCTCCTCGCGATCGGGGATTTCAATCGTCGACCGCTTCTCGGGAGGATCCGAGGGCAGGCACTGATCGATCACCTCGAGCAATTCCAGCCACAGCAGCCGGCCATCAACATTGCCTACCAGGCTCGCGCCGAGGTCATTGGTTTTCTTGAATTCCTCTCGGGCCGCGTCGTAGCCCGATTGTTCCGTCTTCGCCTGGCCTTCCGCTTGTGAGGCTCTAGCCATGGCATCCTTGAATTCGCCTTCGGCCACCGAGTTCCAGGCGCGCCAGTGGCCGAAAAAATTGACCGCGCATCCCAACAACAGCGCGGCCACCATCGCCACGGCCCACGGCTTTTTGTCGCGAATCAAGCGATCGGTGACGATTTCGCGGGGCAGCAGATTCGTGGCCAATTTGGCTTTGCCCAACCCCTGCAAAACCAGCCCGTAGCACACCGCGAAACTCAGCAGGTTGTCTTTGAAAGCCGGCGCGCCGACCACGGCCTCCCCTTCGATGCCGCGATATTTTTGCACCTCGGCGACGGGATAACCCAAATTCTGCGAAAGATACTTTTGCAGCCCGGGCAGTTTCATGGCATTGCCCAAGGCGATCACTCGATCGATCTTGGCCCCCCGGTCGATGCTTGTGAAATAGCCGATCGAACGCTGAATTTCCGTCAGCAAGTCGTTGAAAATCGGCCGCATGGCCTGAAACACCGCCTTGGGATCTTCGGCTTGCGTGGCATTCTTTTTCAGGTGCTCGGCTTTGGCAAACGTCAGCCGCAGCTCCTTGGTGAGCGCTTTGGTAAAGTGGCTTCCACCCAAGGGCACGCTCCGCTGCCACACGCGATAGCCATTGGTGATCACCAGGTCGGTGGTGTCGGTGCCCAACGACAGGACCACGACCGATTCCGGCGGGTCGTCCGGATCGTATTGGTCGGCCGGCGGCAGATGCTGCATCTGGTCGAAGACCGTGAAGTTGTAGATCGTCAGCGGCGTGAGCTGAATGACGTCGACCTCGATGCCGGCATCCTCGAACGGCTTGAGCGCGCGAAATACCTGGTCGCGCTTCATCGCGAACAAGCCGACCTCCGTCTCCAGTGCAAAACCCTCCTCCTCGCTGCCCCCGGCCATCTGCTGGTAGTCCCAAACCACGTCTTCCAACGCGAAGGGGATTTGCTGCCGGGCTTCGTACTTGACGATGTCGGGAATCTTTTTCGATTCCACCGGCGGCAGCTTGATGAACCGTGCCAGCCCGCTTTGGCCGGAAACCGAAATCGCGACCCGATCGCCGCGCACAGAGTTGCGCGACAAAAAAAGTTCGAGTGCCTCGCGCACCAGCTCGACGGGGTCGGCATCCGGCTGGCTGAGAATCTTGGGGTACTCGATGTAGTCGAACGCGTCGGCCGCGATCTCATCGACCTGGTCGTGGGGCCGGCAACGCAGTGCCTTGACTGCACATTGACCTATGTCGATGCCCCATACGGCGTTGGTTTTCGCCATCGCGCTGTCCCTGTTCTCTGTTCTGCGCCGTCGAGCGGCTGGGGCCGGTTTTCCGCTCTTAACCCTGTGCGTATGAAAAGACTATTCAGAAATGATTGCGCGTTCAGGGTCGTCCAATCCTCTTAGTATTCAATTTAGACCTGTCGGGGACGCGATGTCAATCAAAAGCGGGCCGGCCGTGCCGCATAAACCGGCATTGGCTTGCCCGGAGCGAATCCGGGACCTCAAAAACACATGGGAGCTGCGCACCGAGCCGCGAAATGACGTTATTGTCGCCGGGTGCCAGCGCTACCCAATGCCTCGACTTGCCAACTACGGGCGGCTATGGTGGGATAGGTCACTGACCTTGCTTCCCGGCGTTGCTGCTTTGCCGGCTTTCCCCGGTCGTACCTGGCGATGAAATTCACTGAATTAACGGTTCTGCTGCCCTGCCACAGCCTTGAGGATTTTCCGGCTTATTACGAAGGTCCGCAGGCCGATGAACTGCTCGCCTCCTGGTGCGCGCTGTGGCACCCGGCCCTCTTGGCCACCGCCAAGGCCGTCCCCAATTGGCACCGCGTCGACGTACCGCCCGAGAGCCTGGAAAACCGGCTCATCACCCTACCCCCCTTCTGCGCGGACCGCCTGCCGGCCGGATTTGTCACCCACGCCAAAACCGAAGGCGCGTGGCTCGTGCGCAAGGGTGGCCTGGAGGCGGCGGTAGCGGCGGCTTTGGAAGGCCTCGACCGTGGCGCCGCGGGAGTCGACGAGCAACTGGCGGCCGATTTTCTGGCGCTCGGCTTCTGCCGGTTGCAGATCGAACTGTTAACCCGGCAAATGCGCTACTCGACCAACATCGACGAGACGCATTTTCAAAGCGAGGCCGTCGCCGCCGCGAAAGCCGCAGTCGAGCACGACGAGGCGATCGCCCGGCAACACTTGATCAGTTGTTTTGAGACGCTTTACGAAGCCCGCAAACACTTCTACCCCGTCGACGCCTATCTGATCGATATCACGCTGTTGGCCGCCACGACATTGGGGGCACCGCTGGAGAGCGAGTTGGCGCGCGCCACCCCCACCAACCTGCTCACCTCGACTTCGCTTTTGCGACAGATTGCCTCTGATCACCCGGCCATTTGGTCGAGCCTGCTGTCGGCGATCGACCAAGGCCGGGCCGGCGTTTTGGGGGGCGAACCGCACGAGCGCGAGCTGCCGCTGTTGCCGCTGGAGGCGGTCCGCCGGGAAATCGGCGCCGGAGTTCGGCAGTACGAGTCGCTCTTGGGTCGTCCGCCGCGCGTTTATGCCCGGCGGCGTTTTGGATTGTCGCCCATGCTGCCGCAAATTCTGGCGAAGTTCGGCTATCAGGGAGCGCTCCACTTTACACTGGACGACGGCCGGTTTCCGTTGGGCACGCAATCCAAGACGCGTTGGGAGGGGCTCGACAGTAGCGCGATCGACATTCTAGCCCGCGTGCCGTGCGATGCGGCCAGACCCGACAGCTTGCTTGGTTTCTCCCGAAAAATGGCCGATTCGATGGATTCCGACTACGTGGCCACCTTGGCTTTCGCCCATTGGCCGGGTCAAACCAGCCCCTGGTACGACGTGCTGCGTCGCGTAACCGAATTAAGCCCCGCGCTCGGCAAGTTCATGCTGCTCGACGAGTATTTCAGCCATACCGACATGCCAGGCCGGCTCTCCAAATTCGAGCCCGATGAGTACCGGACGCCGTATTTGAAGCAGGCGATCATCGGCCGCGAAAACGACCCGATCTCCAGCTTTGTGTTAGCACATCGAGCGCAAGCCGTGCGCGCCGCCGCACAGGCGGTGTCGACGCTGCGGGACATGGTGGTCGGCAAAGGGGCGGAGCCCGCCGAAAACCATTGCCGGCAGTGCGACTCCGCGGAAGCCCTCGCGGAGAGCTTGCCTCGGCTAAGCGAAACGCTCCGACAATTCGCCGCCGTGCTGCCGCGCAAAACCGAGCGGGCTTCGCCCCGCTATTTGATCGTCAACCCGCTCAGCTTCGCTCGGCGGATCGGCGTGGAGCTGCCGCAATTCGACCAGCTCCCAGCGGTCGTTTCGCCCGTCGTGGCGGCGGCGACGGCGGAGAATCGCAAGTTCGCGGTAGTCGACGTGCCGGCGATGGGATTCGCCTGGATCGAGCCCGGCAGCTCGGCGAGTGCCCCATCCCGTGCAAAACCCATCGCGCAGGAAAACGTGCTCCGCAATGAATTCTTCGAAGTGCATGTTAGCGCGACGTCAGGCGGGATTTCGTCGATCTACAGTTATCAGCAGCGCGGTAATCAGCTTTCGCAACAGATTGCCTTCCGCTCTCCGGGGCCGCCCGCGGCGCCGGGCGAGGTTTGGCGGAATCCGGATGAAGATGCGCTCTACACTGAAATGCGGGCCGATGCCGTGGAAATTGCCGCCGCGAGTACCGTCTTTGGCGAAATCGTCAGTCGCGGCGCGCTTGTCGGCGCCGAAGGCCGTCGCCTGGCCGGCTTTCGTCAGAGCGTGCAAGTTTGGTCCGGTAGCCGCGTGATACGCGTGCACATCGAGCTCGAGGACGTCGAAGATCCGCGTGCCGATCCTTGGAATTCGTATTATGCGGCTCGCTTCGCCTGGCCGGATGAAACCACCGAAGTGTGGCGCGGTGTGGCTTTGGCCCGGCGCAAAACCGTAGCCGGCCGCTTGGAAGCGCCCGAGTACATTGAGCTCGACGACGGATTGGGGCGAATTTCAATCCTCACCGGAGGCCTGCCCTACCATCGCCGCGCCGGGGCTCGCATGCTCGACAGCTTGTTGGTGGTGCGTGGCGAATCGGCGCGCCAATTTACGTTCGGCATCGGGATCGATCTTCCGCACCCCGCCGCGGCGGCCATCGAACTGATCACGCCCGCCACCGCTCTTTTTGAAACAGCGTCGCCGGCCGCGAACACCAGCGGCTGGTTTTTTCACGTCGACGCGAAAAACGTGCTGGCCACGCACTGGCAGCCGCTCGTGGACGAGCGGCCAGCCGATTCGCCGACCGACGATGCTCGACGACCGGTCAAGGGGTTTCGCGCGCGGCTGTTGGAAACGGCGGGCCGCGCCGGCCGCGTGACGCTGCGAACGTTCCGCGCGCTCTCGGCTGCCCGCCAGCTCGACTTTCTCGGCCAAACCATGGTCGATGTGCCGTTCGAGGATGATAAAATACGGCTTGATTTCGCGGCTCACGAGTGGATCGAGGTCGAGGCCGTCTGGAGCCGTTAGCAAGGCATTAGAGCCAATAGCCTGAATTCTATGATCGTAACCATCGATGGCCCGGCCGGTGCCGGCAAAAGCACGATTGCCCGAGCGCTTGCGCGACGGCTTGGTTTTCGGTTTCTCGATACCGGCGCCATGTACCGCGCGGTTGCCTTGGCGGCGATCAAGCGGAATCTCGGCTGGGAAGATCCGCAAAAACTGGTCGAGTTGGCCAGGCAGTTGCGACTCGACGTGAGGGAAGATTCCGTGCGGATCGACGGCGTGGACGTGACCGGGGCCATTCGCACTTCCGAAGTGACCTCCGCCACGCATTACGCCGCCAACAACCCGGGCGTCCGCGAGCATTTGGTCCAATTACAGCGCCAAGCCGCCGGCCACGACGACATCGTCACCGAGGGCCGCGACCAGGGGACAGTCGTCTTTCCGCATGCCCAATGCAAAATCTATTTGACGGCCAGTCCCGAGGAGCGGGCCCGCCGCCGGGCTCAAGAACTCACCGACCGCGGCGAGCCGACCTCGGTGGACGAAGTCCTGCGCCATCAGAATAAACGCGACGAGCGCGACGCGAGTCGGGCCGTCGGCCCGATGGTTGCCGCCAGTGATGCGATCGAAGTTTCGACCGAAGGCCTCACGCCCATACAAGTGCTCGACCAACTCGAGGCCCTGGTCCAGACAAAGATCCAACAGCAGCAACGCGCCTGATCCGACCGCCGACGCCGCGACAGCGCCCGAGTTGCCGGGCGTCTCGTATGATCGTGTCCGGCAAGCGAGCGTTCTCCAGATGGCCCGATCACTACCCAACCGAATGTGGCACGAGTTTCTGAAATTCGTCGCCCGGGTAACCGGCGTGGCGGTGTTTCAGATTCGCTGTCGAGGACGTCAATTCTTGCCACCCTCTGGCGGCGGGCTGGTGCTCTCGAATCACCAGAGCAACTTGGACCCGGTTTTTATTGGACTCGGCTGCAAGCGTCGGCTGAATTATGTCGCCCGCCAGACTCTGTTTGGCTTCGCTCCGCTTCGCTGGCTAATCAACTCGCTCGATGCGATTCCGATCGACCGCGAGGGCTCGGGCTTCGGGGGCCTGAAAGAAACGCTCAAGCGGCTCAAACTGGGCGAATTGGTGCTCTTGTTTCCCGAGGGAACCCGGACTCCCGATGGCGAGGTCCATGCGATGAAGCCCGGCTTTTGCGCCATCGCAAAACGGTCCGGCGTGCCGCTGATTCCCGTGGCGCTGGACGGCCCCTTCCAAGCCTGGCCGCGCAACCGTACGATCCCGCGACGAGCCGTGGTTCACGTCGAATTCGGCGAGCCGATCATGCCGGCGCAAGTCGAACAGATGAGCGATGACGACCTGGTGGGCGAAGTGGAACGCCGAATCCGCGTCTGCCACGAGCGTACCCGTCGCAGCCGCCAGTTGGCCACTGGAAACAGCAGTCTCGGCCAATTTCGCCGGCAAGCAACCTAACGGCGTGGGCCTTGACGCTCGGCGCGGTCCATCAACGCAATGATTCTTTTTCCGGTTCCTTCGGCAACTTTAGCACCTTGATTAGCGCGTTGAATGATTGGTCAGCGGTGGAGGCGGGGGCCGATTTGTCGCGCGCTTTGTAGAGCGGAGCCATGCCATGCGCCGCAGCGCAATCGCGCAGAGTTTCGCGCAGCGCATCGCTCGATCGGACCAGGTTCACGAATTGGAGCACCGTCTCGCGATTCTCGAAAACCGACCTGCCAAGCAGCTCCTTTTCCAGCTCAGATTGAATCGTTAACGATCGGCACTCCATCGCATAACCTAAGGGGAACGCGTCCGTGGCTTCGAAGGTCCATCGTACCCGGTGATCGGAAAGCAGCGCGCCATTCGTCTCGACAATGGGACCGGGCGTTTCGAGAGTATAGTGAAACTGGCGGCAATTCTCGAACAGTCCGGGCCAATAATGCCCCAAAATACGAGCCACCAAAGGTACCAGCGCTTCCGCGAGCGCCTCGTTGCCGCCGAATGTCTCGGACACGACCTTTTCGGCGGCCTGTTCATACCGCTGGCCCCGCCCATCGGTATCCGTGGGCCCGCCGATCCACTCGAGCAATTCGTCAATGACCTCGTCGGGCACTTTCTCGCCGTCGCGGCGCCGCAGGTTGTCGCGCAACACTTGCGCGGCATAAGTTCGCACTGCGGTCTCGAATCGATTCCCGTCAAGCAACTTGCCAGCTTCGTCGCGCAGCCGTAGCCCATGTCGCTCACAGATCGTCGCCAGCATCGCAAGCGATTTTTCGGATTTTTCCTCCAGTGAAAGTCTCTTTCGGGCGCCCATTTCGAAAACCGCGTCGGTCATTTCGAAAAACCACGGCGTGGCGGTCCCCTTGAGCCAATCCACGGGGTTCGCGGTTTGATATTCGTCCCCGAGTGCCTCGTCCAAAATCTTTTGGGCCAAAGGAATCAAAAGGTCGGCCAGTTCCTGTCGAGCCCGGTGCATGTCGTCGAGAGTGACAATGTCCGTCAGCGTTTCCTTCCAGCGGTGCTCGACGACAAAGACGCAGTCCTCGCGCGCGTACTCGACGACCAACTTTCCATCGGGCAAGCCGCGCAGCCCCTGCTTGACTACGTTTGGCGGCAGCTTGGCGGGAGATTCGAAATCCCCCCACGCCGCGACGTAGGGATGCTTTTCGTCATGCACGGCAAGCGGCAATTGCGCGATGTCGCCCGACCACCGCTCGTGCGGGATTCGTGCAGCATAAGTGACGCGTTTCCAAACGTCGCGATTTCGCTCGCTGTCCCAGGTCCCATCGGACGGCTGATAGACGGCTCGACTGACACTTCCGTCGGCTTTAAGCGTGGTCTGGCCACGATAGATCTGTGGATCGCAGCCGGATAGGAAGAAAGCGTTAGCAACGCAAGTCGAAAAAATCGCGTACCGTGAGCCTCGCACGACGGCCCCCCTTCCGCCTCGGACGGCAC
>JACQFF010000016.1 GCA_016200205.1 Planctomycetia bacterium | reverse complement strand
CCCCCCGCTGCCGCAATTCCACCCTCACCACCGCCGCCTAAACGACGAATGTGTTCTTACGCCCCCGGAACCTCAAAGCTGGACCAGGACCGCTTGATTAGCTGCCGCCGCTAGCGGGCGCGACAGGGTTGGCCAGCGACCCGTTGGCGGACCACTGCCCGCGGGCCGATTTGATCCCTACAATGACGGCGTTCGATCGGGTAGTTCCGGAGTCCCTGGTATTGCTAGCATCATCGCACATGACTTCCGCGGCATTCGACTCCAACCTGGCAGTGTTATTTAGCGGCGGGCTGGATAGCTCCATTTTAGTGTCGCATTTGATCGCGCAAAACCACCGCGTCCGTCCGCTTTATGTCGACAGCCAACTGGTTTGGCAGCGCGAGGAACTACACTGGGCCCGTCGAGTGTTGCAAGCCATCGATGCGCCTGGCCTGGAGCCGCTGGTGGTCATCAAGCTGCCTTTGGCCGACGTGTACGGCGACCATTGGAGCATCACCGGTCGGGGAGTGCCGCGCGCCGACGAACCCGACGAAGCGGTCTACCTGCCGGGGCGCAATCCGTTGTTGATGATCAAAGCCCAGGTATGGTGCCGGTTGCACGGCGTATCGCGATTGGCGTTGGGATCGCTCCAAAGCAACCCCTTCGCCGACGCCACCGATGAATTCTTCCGGCAATTCGAGGCGGCGATGGACCACGCCGTTTCGGGCCACGTGGAGCTGCTACGTCCGTTCTCGGCACTGGACAAGAGGCAAGTAATGGAATTGGGCCGGTCGCTGCCGTTCGAGTTGACGTTTTCGTGCCTGGCTCCCAGGCTCGGCGAGCACTGCGGCAAATGCAACAAGTGCGCCGAGCGCCAGCAGGCATTTCTCCAATCCGGCCTGACCGATCCTACTCGCTATGCCGCCAGCACCGACTCCATCGCCATCCGAGGAAAGCGCCCATGTTTCGAGTGACCCGCGAAATCGATTTCTGCTACGGCCATCGGCTGTTGAACTACGACGGCAAATGCAAATATTTGCACGGCCATAACGGCCGCGCGGTCATCGCCATCGAATCGCCCACACTCGACACGCGCGGCATGGTGCTCGACTTCTCGGATATCAAGCGCGTGGTGAGCAACTGGATCGACGAGAATCTGGACCATCGCATGATTCTCAACCGCGACGATCCAGCCCGCTCGATGCTCGAGCAACTGGGCGAGCCGATGTATCTGATCGACACGAATCCGACGGCCGAGAACATCGCCAAATTGATTTTCGACTATGCGAAAAGTCAGGGTTTCCCGATCGTCGAAGCGCGATTGTGGGAAACACCGAACTGTTTGGCGACATACCGCGAGTGAGGAAATGCAAACAGTCCGGGAGGTCCGCTGTGGACCATCACCGGACTGTTATCTTCCCCCCTGGGAAAACCGCGATGCATTGCCTGGGGCCGTTGAGACGTGCAGTCTTACGCCCACTGATTCACCAGGTGTTCGTTTTTCGACTGTACCTCGATGGATGGCGATGCAAAGGAGTATCGGCCCCGGCTTGGCGCCCACTTTGGCAAAATTTGCCGATTGTCCAAGGTTTGACGAGCACCTTCGGCTGGATCGAGCATCGGCGGGAAGCCTCGCCCGCGAGGCACATCGCAGGATGCTAGCAGGGCAATGCCGCGCATATTCCGAAAACAGGGGCGTAGGCGCGCTGCCGTCCCCTGCCGCTCTGGTCAGTTTCGTTCATAAACTGTAGCGTTTACGCCGATTTTAAGGTCCAGCCAGGTGCGGTGCTGCGCACGTTGGCTGGCGGCGCATAACCGTCTCGGCGACTGGCACGGCAGCCGCATTCGATTTGAAAAAGGAGCGCATGAGGGATGTACGAACTCAACGTAAGCCCCCCGCTGGGTGCCGGGTGCCACGCTCGCGTCTGCGTGAGCATATGTGGCTTCGTTGGAGCGCGGGCAAGCTTCATCCGGCCAACGCTGGCGCGGCGGCGTGAGTCTCCGACCTGTAAAGGCGCCTCTCGATGAGCAGGCGTAGGCGCAGCAAACCTGGCGGCGGCACCCAACTGTTCTCGTTTTTGGATGCGATGATCTGCACCATGGGGGCACTGGTGGTGCTGCTGCATGCTTTTGCGCGGCATGGGCAGATTCAGATCATCAAAGAGAAAGAGCCCCGCGCGGCGCAACGCGAGCAAGAACTCCAAGCGGAACGGGAGGATCTCCGGTGGCGGACATCGCATTTGCAGCAAGCCCGCGCCAAGACCGAGGCTCAGTTGGCCGAGGAGCGGCTGAAATTGAGCCACGTTGAAGACCACCAACGGCGCTTGCGCCAAAGATTCGAGCAATTGAAAATCGCGGCGGCCGAATTGGAACGCGCGGGCTCGGCCCGCACGCAGCAGCGCGGCCAGGCGCTGGCCGATCTCGATGCCACCAAAGCCAAAGTGCGCGAGACTCGGCAGGCCGTCGAAAATGCCCGCCGCGAGGCCCAAGAGAAGGTCGCCAATTACACGATTGTTCCCTACGAAGGTCCCAACCACACGACACGCCGGCCCGTGTACATCGAATGCCGCGCCGACTCGGTTGTTTTGCAGCCCGAGGGCATTGAACTCCTGCCCGGGGATTTTATCGGAGTTTTGGCCGCCGGCAATCCGCTGGCCGCCGCGCTCCGCTCGACGCGCGAGTACTTGGCGAAGCAGTCCGCGGGCGCGAAGTTAAAAAGCGAGCCGTATCCGCTGTTGCTGGTGCGTCCCGACGGCATCGAAGCCTACTATGCCGCACGCGCGGCACTCGATTCGTGGGCCTCGGAGTTCGGTTACGAGTTGATCGGGGCCGATTGGCAACTCAAGTTTCCCGAGCCCGATCAGCAATTGGCCGAGTTGACACGCCAGGTGCTGACCGAAGCACGCCTCCGGCAGCGCGAGTACCTTGCAACTTCGCCCCAACTAGCCAAAAACCGCGCGCGGCCGACGTTCCACGCCAGCTCGCATGGCGGATTCGTGCCCGAGCGCGGCTCGCGCGGCGGCCGGGGCGGATCCGGCGGCTCGGGGCCAGGGGGCTGGGATTCACTGGGTTCGAATTGGGCCCGCCGCAGCGGAACACCCGGCGATGGAAACCAAGAAGGCGGAACCGGAAGCGACCCGGCGGGCTCCGTTGGCGTTGGGAACGGAACTGGGCTATCGGGATACGGTGGTCCGGGAAATGGTCAAGGCGTCGAGTCTCGCGGCAACTATGCGGCCGACGGCACCTTGCCGGATGGTTCTCGGGCGGCGTCAGGGGAGCGATTCGGCGGAGAGAGTGGCACGAACGGATCGGGCCAGAACGCCTCACGTTACTCGGGCGGCGACACAGGGCGATACGGTCAGTCCGCGGTGGGCACTGGCGGCGGAACCGGATCTCGGCCCGACCGCGGCAACCAAGACGACGCGTCGGCACTCGCCAGCACCACTGACGCTTCGGATTCCTCCGGCGGCTCGGGAAGCTCGAGTGGTTCGGGCTCCTCCGGCAATTCCGGGTCGTCCGACAGCTCCCCCGGTTCACCGAGCGGAAGCGTCAGCGTTGGCGTTGGCGTTGGCGGACCGACTTCCAGCGCCTCGGCCTCTCAGAATCAGAAGCATACGAGTCTCGCGAAAACGCGCGGGCAAGATTGGGGACTGCCGGATGGCGGCGCCGGATCGGCGGCGGCAACCCGGCCGATCATGATCCAGTGCTACAACGACCGGCTGGTCATTTTGCCGGAGAGCCAGAGCGAATCGGCGCAAGTCACCCGGCTGGGACCCAAGGCTCAAGACAGCATGGATGAATTCGTGTCGCACGTTTGGCAGCACATGAAGGGCTGGGGCATGGCCGGCAAGGCACTCCATTGGCGCCCCACGTTGCTCATGCAAGTCGAACCGGGAGCGGCCGATCGCTATGCAGAAGTCAAAGCCCTGCTGGCCGACAGCGGACTCGATGTTCACGAGCGCCAGCCGCGCTCCACGGCCATTGCACCGGCCAAAAAAACTACCCGCAAATAGAATCTTTCAATCATGGCACGATCCACTGAAGATCACGAAGCCAATTTCGGCGGCGACTCCTTTTTGGACGTGATCACCAACTTCGTCGGAATCCTGATCATCCTGGTGATGGTCGTGGGCGGCCAGGCCAAGCAGGCTATCGACGCGCTTTCGGCGCCTCCCGACAGCGCCGAGTTGGCCGCGGCGCGGGCCGAGGCGATCGCCGCCGAGCAAGACGTGCACCGCATGGAAGCCCAAGTCGGCGCCGTCGAAGCCGAACTCGCCGCGCGGCAGGCCCAGCGCAACCAACTGAACACTCTGATCACCGCGATCGAGCACGATTTAGCCGAGCGCCGCGCTTCGCTCGACCAGCAGTCGCGCAACCGATACGATTTCGAGCGCGATTTGGCGCTGGCGAAGAACGAACTTGCGCAATTGGAAAACGAGCGCCAGCAGGCGGAACAGACCGCCGCTCCCGCGACGATCAAGGTCGAAAGCTATCCCACGCCGATCAGCAAAACCGTGGACAGCAAGGAAGCGCATTTCCAATTGATCGGCGGGCGGCTGACGTTCGTTCCCTTCGATGCTCTCGTCGACAAGCTACAGGGCGCGATGCGAGAATATTCGCGGAAATTCGACGAACAACCGGAGTTGACCGACACGCTCGGTCCGATCGGAGGTTTTCGGATGCGGTACAGTATCGAGCGTTTCGACACGCCGCGCGGCAGTATCCTGCGAGTCACCCAGATCGAGTTTCTGCCCGTCTCGGGCCAGTTGGGTGAAACGATCGAGATGGCGTTGGCACCCGAGTCCACGTTGCGCGAAAAGCTCAAAATGATGTCGCCCCGCCAATACACGATTACCGTGTGGACCTACCCCGACAGTTTTGCGGAGTTTCGCCGGCTCAAGAAAGAGCTGTACCAGTTGGGCTATGCCGTGGCCGCCCGCCCGTTGCCGATGGGCATGCCCATCGGCGCCTCGCCGAACGGCAGCAAGTCGTCTGCCGAGTAGGAAAAAAGGGGTCAGAACGCTTTTTCATTCAACCCCCTACACGACGTTGATGATTCCTTCTTCCAGTGTCACGGAAATTCGGTCCAATTGCTCGAGACTGATCGACAGCGGGGGCATGACCACCAGCACGTTGCCCAGCGGACGCATCAGCACGCCGTGGGCGCGGGCCCAATCGCAAACTTGCATGCCCCGCTTTTCCTCCCAGGGATAGGGCTCTTGAGTCGCTTTGTCGCGCACCAGTTCCACCGCGGCGATCAGCCCGCGCTGCCGCACGTCGCCCACGTGCGGATGCCGAGCGATCCGCCGCAGATGCTCGGCGAGCCGGTCGATTTTTGCCGGCAGTTTTTCGAGCGTTTGCTCTTCTTCGAAGACATCCAGGGTGGCCAGGGCCACGGCGGCGCCCAGAGGATTGCCGCCATAGGTATGGCCATGAAAGAACGTCTTTGACTCCGCATGCGTGCCCAAAAAGGCCCGCCAGATTTCGTGGGTCGCTAGCGTGGCGGCCACCGGCATGTATCCGCCGGTCAATCCTTTGGCCAGGCAGAGCAAATCGGGCGCGACTTGCTCCTGCTGGCAGGCGAACATCGTGCCGGTGCGGCCAAACCCCACCGCGACCTCGTCGGCAATCAATAGCACGTCGTAGCGGCGCGCGAGCTCGCGCAGGCCGCGCAAGTATCCGTTGGGGTGGATGACCATCCCGGCGGCGGCTTGCACCAACGGCTCGACGACCACCGCCGCGATCCGCTCGTGCTCGTCGGCCAATATCCGCTCCACCGCGCACAAGTAGTAGTCCAAGGCCGTTTCCTGGGTCACTCCCGGCGGCAGTCGGTACATGTCCGGTGAAGGCGCACGCAAGACTTCGAACAACAGCGGCTGGAACATCGAGTGAAACCGCTCGACGCCACCCACGCTGACGCTGCCCAGCGTGTCGCCGTGATAGGCGTTGGCGAGCGCCAGATAGGTCGTCTTGTTCGGGCGCGGATCGCTGCGCTGCCGCCAATATTGCAGCGCCATTTTGAGCGCGACTTCGACCGCCGTGGCGCCATCGTCCGAAAAAAAGACGTGTTCCAATCCTTCGGGCGCAAGATCCGCCAGTCGCTTGGCCAGCTTGATCGTGGTCGGATTCGAAGCGCCCAGGAGCGTGACGTGCGCTACCTTATCGAGTTGTTCCCGCAGCGCGGCATCGAGCTTCGGATGGCGATGGCCATGGATGTTGCACCATACGCTGCTCGTGGCATCGAGATATTCCCGTCCGTCGATGTCGGTAAGCGTACAGCCTTGGGCACTCTCGATGATGAGCGGTTCGTACTCGCTCATCTGCGTGAAGGCGTGCCAGACGATCTGACGATCCCAGCGCTGGAGTTCGTCGCGGGCCGGCTCGGCCGGCTTGCCCGGCTTTGGAGGATCTAACAAAGCCGACTGTCTCAGTTTTGTGCGGGCACCATCCGCCGGATCGTCGCCGGAGCAAAATGGAACGGCCCCCTTTTCCGAGGCGGTTTTGTTGGACTTTCCAGGCATTTTCCCCGTTCCCGACTGGCAGGGCCTACCAGGCGACCGTGACCGGCGCGCCCACGTTGACGCCCAGCATGATGGTCGCGCTATCGCCGACGATGGCCAGTTCCAAATTGCCGCTGGAGCCGATCAGCGCGATCAGGGTCATGGCCGGCTGGTCGGCGTAAGTGGAAAAAATGCCGTGCGTTTCGTGTTCGTCGCAGACGATCGTGACTTTCTCGCCGCGCGGCACGTTCACAAGCGCGTCGGCCGGAATGTTCGTAATCAGGTTGCCAAAAGCGTCCACCGACAGAACGGAGCCTTGGATTCTTCTCTCACTCACGCGAGCCTCCGTCCACTGGAGCTGAACCAATTCGTGCTGCACGGGCCCCAACCGTTGGGGCTCGAGCCCCAAGCTGAGCCGTGCCGCCACCGGCGCCATGATGTCCCGCCCATGAAAGGTCGCCGATACCGCCGGCAACCAAAACCGGGGATCGGCAACGGTAATGATTGTAGAGGGCGGAGTCGCAAGCGCCAAACGGCTCAAAAGGCCATTGTCGGGGGCGATGAAATCGTGCTGTCCGATGCGGGCGTACACGATCTTGCGCCCGGTGCCCACGCCCGGATCGACTACCGCCAGGTGAATCGTTTCCGGCGGAAACCAGTGTGTCGCGTCGGCCAATACCAGCGCGGCTTGCCGAACGTTTTGCGGCCCGATGGCGTGTGTAAGGTCGACCAACCTCGCCTGCGGATTGATCGAGAGTATGACGCCCTTGATCATCGCCACGTAGGGGCTCGAGATCCCAAAATCGGTGGTCAGCGTGATGATGCGAGGCATGGCACGAGGCGGTAGGCTAGAAGGATTTACGTTGTTAGCGAGCTCTGGACAGGACCCGTTTACTCGCACACTCGCACGGCAGCTATTTCAGCGCCGCGAAGAGTCGCAGACTGGCGTTTGCTGCCGGAATCATCGGAGAACGGGAAATCGACGATGACGACTTCCCCGCGCTTCATTGCGGCTCGAGCGAATCGAATACGGCGTCACCGGGCTCTTCCCACCCGGAAGACTTGCCCCACTGTTGCAGCAGATACTTTCGCTCCTCATCCGTTGACTCACCGAGGTCCAAGGCTCGCTTGAGGCGCTCGTACAATTCGGC
This sequence comes from Planctomycetia bacterium, assembly GCA_016200205.1. Lineage (GTDB taxonomy): Bacteria > Planctomycetota > Planctomycetia > Pirellulales > PALSA-1355 > PALSA-1355. The sequence goes on along the minus strand of JACQFF010000016.1, from coordinate 20,417 downwards.
CTGAATCACGACATAATGCCGTTGGCCATCCACGATCTCGATGGGCGTGCCGTCTGCCGCATCAAGAGCCTGTTTGAGTTCAGCGGGCACGTTCATATTGCAATCGTACATCGGGCGTCATGGGCAGGCAATAAGCAGCGCTGCGCGTTGTGTTTTCACAGTGTGTTATCGGGCGGCCGGTCAGCGGCTTCGCGTGCAGTGGATCGATTCACGGCCCGCGCCGCAATAAACAGCAGCGGGGCGGCAGCAGCCGAGACGAGGATGATTCCGCCAACAATCGTCCGATTTTCCGCCAAATGGCGGATTCTGTCTAAAATCCGTCCGTTTTGAGGCAGTCTATTTCGATCGAGTGTCCACGGGAGCACAAGCCGCCGGTCCGCGAGAGTCCATCACATTTTCCCGACCAGGTCGAGCACGATTTCGCGCAGCCGGCCGGGGTTGACATTCGGGTTTTTCTTTTTGGCTTGCCCAATCAGATTGCCGGCGGCTTGCTGCTTGCCCGAGCGGATGTCGGCCACGATTTTTGGGTTTGCGGCAATCAGCTCTTGGCACAGCTCGACCAGTTCGCTTTCGTCGACTTTTTCAATCCCCTGGGCCTCCATCACTTCGCCGGCCGATTTGCCCGAGGCCACCATTTCGATAAACACTTCGCGGGCCCGGCCGGTGTCGATCTGACCGTCTTGGATCGCCTTGAGTAATTCACAAAGCTGCGTAGGCTGGAGGCGGAACTGGTCGATTTCGATTTTCTGCTCGTTGAGCGTGCGCATCACGTCCTGCTGCACCCAATTGCTGGCCAACTTGCCGTCGCCCGAGAGTTCGGCCAACTCGACGAAGTAGTCGACCAGCCCGCGACCCGCGCTGACCAACACGTCGCTGTCGTAGGGCTTGATGCCGTGGGTGTTTTCCAATCGCGTCCGCAGCGCCGCGGGCAGTTCGCCCAGCGACTTGCGAGCCTCGCTGATTTGTGCCTCGCTGACGCACACTGGCACGAGGTCGGGATCGGGGAAATAGCGGTAATCGCTCGATTCTTCCTTGTGACGCTGGCCGCGCGTAACATTGGCCACGTCGTCCCAGCCGCGGGTTTGCTTGGGCACGTCGCCCAGTCGCTGGTGCGTTTGTTGCCACACTTGGTAGTGTCGCCCGGCTTCGTATTCCATCGCTCGTTCGACGGCGCGGAAGCTGTTCATGTTCTTGACTTCCACGATCGGCGTGGCCACTTTGCCTTCCGGAGTGTCGACGTGTAGATTGATGTTGGCATCGACCCGCAGGCTGCCTTCCTGCATGTTGCAGTCGGAAACGCCCAGGTAGGTGAGCAGCAGCTTGAGTTCCGAAAGATAGGCTTTGGCTTCGAGCGCCGAGCGCATGTCGGGCTGACTGACGATCTCCAGCAGCGGCGTGCCGGCGCGATTCAAATCGATGCGGCTGTCGGCCTGGCCGGCCACTTCGTCGTGCATGCTCTTGCCGGCGTCTTCTTCCAGGTGCGCGCGGATGATGCCGATCTTTTTCCGCTCGAAGCGGTCCTTGGGGTCGCCAATCTCCAGCCAGCCGTCGTGGCTGAAGGGCAGATCGTATTGGCTGATCTGATAGCCCTTGGGCAAATCGGGATAGTAGTACTGCTTGCGATCCCACTTGGTAAAGTCCGCGATTTCGCAATTCAAGGCCACTGCCGTTTTCAGTGCCAGCTTGAAGGCCTCGCGATTCATCACCGGCAGCGTGCCGGGCATCCCGATGCACACCTGACAGGTCTGCGTGTTCGGCGGAGCCCCAAACTTGGTGCTGCAACGGCAGAACAGCTTCGTGCGCGTCAAAAGCTGCACGTGTACTTCCAGGCCAATGATGATCGTGTAAGGTTTGGTCACGGGTCTATTGTATAAAAGATCTGCAAAGCCAATGATTTCATGAAAGTATTAGGCGGGCACCATCGACGGCCAGCGCTGGTGCCAGTCGGTCGCTCGCTGGAACATGCAGGCGGCTCGCAATAGCCGCTCTTCTTCGAACGGCGGAGCCTGCAACTGCAAGCCGATCGGCAGCCCCCCTTCGCTGAATCCGCAGGGGAACGCGATGCCGCCGATGCCCGCCAGGTTGGCGCTGACCGTGTACAGGTCTACCAGGTACATCGCCAGTGGATCGTCGACTTTTTCGCCCAGTTTGAAAGCAGTCGTGGCGGTTACGGGCCCAGCGATCAGATCGACCTGGCCGAAGGCCTGGTCGTAATCGCGGCGAATCAGCCGCCGCACTTTGAGAGCCTTGAGATAATAAGCGTCGTAATATCCGGCGCTCAGCGCGTAGGTGCCCAGCATGATCCGCCGTTTCACTTCGGGTCCGAACCCTTCGGCCCGACTTTGTCGATACATGCGCACCAGCGGATTGTCGAGCGCTTCGGCTTCGACATGCTTGCCCGCCGCTTCGAGGGTCGATCGCTGGGCGGCAATCGCCGCCGCCATTTTTTTTTCGTCGGTCCGGTGGCCGTAATGAACGCCGTCGTAGCGGGCCAAATTGCTCGAAGCTTCGCACGGCGCAATGATGTAATAGGTGGCCACGCCGTACTTGCCGTGCGGCAGCGAAATGTCTTTGATCGTGGCGCCGAGCGACTCGTACACTGCGACCGCTTGACGCACGGCCGCTTCGACTTCCCCATCGAGCCCCTCCCCAAAATGCTCGCGCACCAGACCGAGGCGCAGATTCTTCAAGGGCTGCTTGACCGTCGCGCTGTACTTGGGCACCGGCAAGTCAACCGACGTGGAATCGAGCGGATCGTGTCCGGCCAGGACTTCCAGCAACAGCGCGGTATCTTCAGCCGTGCGCGCCAAAGGACCGATCTGATCCAAGCTGCTGGCAAAAGCCACCAGGCCATAACGGCTCACGCGGCCATAGGTTGGTTTGAGCCCGGTCACGCCGCACAATCCGGCGGGCTGGCGAATCGATCCGCCCGTGTCGCTGCCGACCGACATTGGCGCCATGCCGGCGGCCACGCACGCGGCGGAGCCGCCGCTGGAGCCGCCGGGAATCCGCTCGAGATCCCAGGGGTTGGCCGTTTTTTGAAATGCCGAGTTTTCCGTCGAGCCCCCCATGGCGAACTCGTCCATGTTGGTCTTGCCGATCAACACCGCGTCGGCCGCTTTCAGCCGGGCGATAACCGTGGCGTCGTAAGGGGGTTTGAAGTTTTCCAGGATTCGCGACGCGCACGTCGTGGGCTCACCTTGGGTGCAAAGCAGGTCCTTGATCGCCACCGGCAGCCCGGCCAGGCGGCCCAGCGGCCGGCCCTCGCGGCGGCGCTTATCGATTTCGGCGGCCCGATCCAACGCGCGCTGGGTGTCGACGCGTAAAAACGCTTTGACCTGTGGGTCGTGCCGCTTGATTTGGCCCAGATAGGCTTCGGTCAGATGGACCGAGGTGATCTGGCCGGCGGTAAGTTGGGCCAGCAGTTCGGTGGCGGAGAGGCGCACGAGTGACATCGTTACTCGCCCAGCACGGCGGGAACCAGGTAAAACTCCCGATCATGATGGGGAGCATTGGCCAACGCGGCAGCCCGCTCGAGGCTCGGCCGCAGCTCGTCGGAGGCGAACACGTTCGACACGTCCAGGGCGTGGGCCATCGGCTCGACGTCTGCGGTGTTCAATTCCGCGAGCGATTCGACGTAGGCCACGATCTGGCCCATCTGCGCGGTCATCAGGTCCAACTCGGCGCTGGTGAGCTGAAGTCGGCCCAGCAGCGAGACTTTTTCGACCTCTTCACGAGTGAGACTCATGGGAAATTCCTCGAAAGAACGTAGCGGGCACCGCGCGCCGCCAATCGGGAGGCCGACTACACAATACAGAAGACCACAATTCAGCAGGCGATCGTTCACAGCCGGCGTCTGGCCGGCGCCGAAGCTAGCCGGCTGCTTTGGCGGCCGTGGGCAGCTTGAAGGGGGCGTTGCGGATCCGCTTGGTTATCGCGCCGCTGCGAATGCATTGGGTGCAGACGCGGATCGTGGTGTTGGTTCCCTTGGGCGTCGTGATGCGCACGCGCTGCAAATTGGGCTTAAACTGCCGCCGCGAAATACCGGTAATCTTGGTACCGACACCCCCCAAATACTTCGCCTTACCACGAATCGTGACCTGGTTTCCAATCACCGGAGCTTTACCGCAAATCTCGCACTGCTTGGCCATTTTCGGCGCCTCTAATCACACTTACGGGCAATTCTGCAAAACGCTCAGTATATCCAGTTTACGAGCAGACGCAAGCGGGAATGAGGGCGCGGGAATGGGGGCCGGCTCGTCGCGTGGTGAGTCGCGAATCTCTCCGGGCCGGATCTAGCTGGGCTATTCGCAACTTGGTATACATGCGTTCAAATGCTTGCATTCTTTTACAACCGGTCCCTTTCGTGCCGGGGTAAACTAGCTGATAGGCAAGGAAACTATGAAATCCTATTTGACTCGCGCTGCGATTGATGCGACGCCAGCCCGCACCGAACTCGAGAAATATTTACCGATCGAGTTGCGGAATCTCGATGATCCGCAGACGGCCATCCCCCGGATTGCCAAGGATCGGAAACTAACGGCGAAGATCGAGGCGGCAGTTCGGGACATCCCCACCGACCACGATCTACGGCTAGGCGATGCCCGCACGTTCGAGGTTGGACCCGAAACAGTTCACCTAGTTCTAACGTCCCCGCCATACTGGACGCTGAAGGAATACCGCGACAGCGAAGGGCAGCTTGGCCACGTCGAAGACTACGATGGATTCCTAGGCGAGCTAGACGAGGTTTGGAAGCGGTGCTTCAAAGCATTGGTTCCCGGTGGCCGCCTGATATGCGTCGTGGGCGACGTGTGTCTGTCCAGGCGAAAGAACAACGGCCGCCATACGGTGGTCCCACTCCATGCGTCGATCCAAGAGCGCTGCCGCAAGATCGGCTACGATAACCTCGCCCCGATAATCTGGCACAAGATCGCAAACGCGGTCTATGAAGTCGATGGCAACGGCGCGGGCTTTCTAGGAAAGCCTTATGAACCGAATGCCGTAATCAAGAATGACATCGAGTTCATTTTGATGCAGCGCAAGCCCGGCGGCTACCGAACCCCATCTGTGACCGCCCGCGTGCTGAGCGTGATCGCAGAGGATCAGCATCGACAATGGTTTCAGCAGATATGGCAGGGGCTAACCGGAGCGTCGACCAAGAGCCACCCCGCCCCGTATCCCCTGGAGCTAGCCGAACGACTGATTCGGATGTTCAGCTTCGTTGGGGACACGGTGCTCGACCCGTTCATGGGAACGGCATCGACCAACATTGCCGCAAGCCGCTGGGCACGGAACAGCATCGGGATTGAAGTGGATCCGCACTATTATGAGAGTGCCCGCACGAGACTCGATGAACAGACGCAAGGGCTGTTCAAAACGGCTACGATCCAAACCGGCTCGCATAAGCGTCCGAAAGCCGCGCAATGAACGTATCGTAGTGGTCCCTGTCGCCTGGCTGCGGTGCAGGTGGACCGGTCCACAGAAAAGCCGGCCCTTGGTTGTCGCAGTCCACAACAATGGTCGCGTAAGCGTCGAAGCCGACGCCGTCCAGCGCATCGCGGATCGGCAAGCCACGTAGGTGGCTGACCATTCTCTCGGCAGCGTGGGGCTGCTTGTGCTTTGAGACGTGGAGTTGCGCACTTTTTTGTCTCAGCGGTGACACGAAAGTCTTTGCAATGTTGACCACGGTGACGCCAGCGGCAATCGCTTCGCGGTCGCCTTGATGGACAATCTCATGCGATGACCCAAGTTCATCGAACACGCGCGGCTGTGACTTCCCATGTTCCGTCATTACGGTCTTCGCTTCGCACGATATGAGCACCCGGTCAATCTCGCCGGGATAGATCGTGTGGGCGAAGCGGGTGGGCTGCTTGATTTCTTTCGTCGTGCCGATTGCGAGATCTAACGTCTTCTTTTTGCCATTGGGGAACGTGTGCTTTGCGTTGATCCCATAGACGATCTTGTTGGCCAGCGCGTTCTTTGCCAACGCCGGACAGGATCGGAGCAGGTCTTCGAGAATCAGCGTGCAGAGGGCGATTGAATGCGCATCGCTTCTACTGTGATAGCGGTAGACCCATCCGTAAACCGGGTCTTTGTGTTCGTGGGCGGTGAGCCACGATGCGAAACTCTCGGGTGCGCTCATGCCTGCCTTCCTTGGCTCGGGGAGAGGGCATGATCCACAATCCGCGGAGTCTAGTCAATTACGGCTTTGGGGAGCGCCGCACAGCATCAAAGCTGCTCAGGCCGCATGTAGTGGCGATCGCACTCGTCCCAGACATGCAAGTCCGTGGTGGTATCATGCCGGCCACAACGGAGACCCAAGAAAATGTGCCCAAAGCCCGAACACTTCGAGTCCGCTGCCGAATTTCTTTCCGCTTTGAGGCGTTGCAGTCCTGGGTGGCTACCAGACGGCTATTGGAACAGCCCCTGGATTTTCCGGGGCCAATCGAATGCTCAATGGAAATTGGTTCCATCCGCATGGCGCAAGGGTATTGAGGTCCATTCGTCTTTCTCGCCGGCCGTGATTACAATATTCCAAAGCGCTTTTCGCTAACCCGCTTCCCGACCCTACCGCGAGATCCCCTGTCATGATCCACCTGATCTTATCCGCCGCGCTGGCGCCGCTTTTGGTTTCGGCCGACGCGCCGTTAGTGGCTCCCATGCAAGTGAGCTATCGGGGCACGGTCGAGACCCGGGCCGACGAGCCGCTCATGCCACGTAAGGCTTTCGATTTGACCCTCTGGATTACCGAGCAAAGCCCGAGGGGGGCGACGATTTTTTGGCTCCTCGACGAGCGGGGGCGGGGTGAGTTTCCCTGGTCGGAACATTTTGGCCGCGTCGGCGTCGATGCTCGCTGGCGCACTGCCGCCGCGGGCCCGGTGCTGCTCTACGATCGCGGCGAGGGGCGGAGCGTCGTCGGAATTCCCCTGCCGTTCTTGGCGCCCGAAGCGCCGCTGGCCGCCGGCGGCAGTTTTCGTGACGACAAGTTGGAATTCCAGGTCGAAAAATCGACCAAGGTGGCCGAGCAACCGGCCTGGCAAGTCAGCGTCCGCGACTCGTTCGGCCCTAAGCGCACATTGTGGGTCGACCAGCGCAGTCCCTTGGTGCTGGCCCTGACCGAGCGCGTGATCGTGGGCCGGGGCGAGGAATTTCAACTGAAGCTCGAGCTGATCGGCAGCGAGCCGATCGCCGGCGATCAGCTCACGGCGCTCGCCAAGACGATCGACAAACTCGTGGCGCTGCGCGGAAAACTCAACCAGCCGGCGCAGAGTCAGGAAGTCGATTGGAAGAGCGAGCAATTGGCCCTGCTCCGCGAGCAATTGCCCGCCTTGGCTGAATTAGCCGCCCCGACGCCGCTATCCAAGCTGGTCACGTCGGCCCAGCGCGATCTCGAGCTTCAATCGGGCCGCAGCGCCGCGGTGGCCGAATTGAGTTCCAAGTTTGGCGGCCGAGCGGTGGAAGAATTTTCGATCAAAGGACTCGGTTCCGACTCCTTGAGCCTGGCCGATCTGCAAGGCCGGGTGACCGTGCTGCACTTTTGGGATTATCGCGACGAGCCGCTCAAAGAGCCTTACGGCCAGGTGGGCTATCTCGATTTCATGTACCACCGTCGCAAGCCCGGCGGCCTGCAAGTTTATGGGGTCGCCGTCGATGGCCGGCTGGCCGACGAAAACACCCGCGGCGCGGCCGAACGCGGAGTGCGAAAGCTGAAGTCGTTTATGAACCTGAGCTATCCGGTGCTGCTCGACAGCGGCGCGCTGGTCAAGCAATTCGGCGATCCGCGGTTGCTGGGCGCCAGTTTGCCGCTGTTCGTGGTGGTTGGCCCCGATCAGAAAATCATCCACTATCACGTGGGCCACTATGAAGTGCACCAGGATCAGGGACTCAAGGAACTCGACCAGGTGGTGCTCAAAGCGCTGGAAAAAAAGTAAACGTGCCAGCGAAAGCAGGCGCTTATACGCCGCGCGTGATCGCCAGCACATCATCCAGCACATGGCTGTTGGTCGCGATCCCTTCGCCGCTGTAGATTGTCGGCCGGCCTTGCCAGTCGGTGAAGGTGCCGCCGGCCTCGAGCAAAATGGGCTGGATGGCGGCCGCATCCCAGACGTTCATCACCGGGTCGAGCATGATTTCGGCCCGGCCGGTCGCCACCAGCAGATAGCCATAGCAATCGCCCCAAGTGCGGCTGACGAGCACCGCCCACTGCAATCGACGATAGGCCTCCTCCCGCGCCGGAGTTGGAAAGCGCGTATCGCTCGAACACAAAAGCGCATCGGCCAGGCGGGTGCGAGTCGACACCCGGGCCGGGCGCGGCGCCGCTTCGTCCCGCTGATACCAGGCGCCCTGGCCCTGGGCCGCGTATATGCATTCCTCCAGCGCCGGCATGAACACCACGCCAACCACGCTCTGGCCTTCGCGCTCGATTCCGATCATCGTTCCATACAGGGGCACGCCCCGGATGAACGATTTTGTGCCGTCGATGGGATCCAAAATCCAGCGATACCCGCTCGTGCCGGACGTTTCGGGAAATTCCTCGCCCAAGATCGCGTCGGCGGGAAATTGGGCGGAAATCCGCTCGCGCAGCAACTGCTCGGCCTGACGGTCGGCGACGGTCACGGGCGAGGCGTCTTGTTTGAGTTCGACGGCCAGCCCATCGCTTCGAAAATAGCGCAACGTCAACCGTCCAGCCTCGCGGGCGGCGGCTAAGGCCAATTCGAGTCGGGCCGAAAGGTCTGCTGGGCTCATTCCTCAAGAGCCTACACCAGCGAGGCGGCGGATGCCAAGCGGGAGGCGTCGACTCAGGGTCGCGGCCTTACGCCTCGTTGAGGATTTCCAGGAATTCAAAGGAGACCGCCCCCGGAGATTTTGCTAGTGCTCTTAAGTGAACCACTCGTGGTTGTTCCCAGGAGGCTTGGCCTTACGCCCGTCTCGCCGGCGAATGAGTGCCCAGCAGGTCGGACAGCTTGATCGCCTGGAGTTGGTGACGCAAGTTTGCCGTAACCCGTTCCAGTGCTTCGCGCAAGTTGACTTCACTTTGCGACGGGTGATTGCCATCCGAGGCAGGCAGCGTGGCGACCAAGGGGCCATCGATGGCTTCGATCACATCGAGTAGCGAAATCTCGTCGGACTTCCGTTCCAGTGCGTAACCGCCGTCAACGCCACGCGTGGAGTGCAGAATGCCGTGGGTCACCAAATGCCGCAGGATTTGCAGCAGAAAGCGCTCTGGCATGTGCCCTTCAGCGGCCAGGTGGCTGCACGGAATCGGCACGCCCGACTTGGATTGCGCCAACTGCAAAGTCGCATAAACCGCGTAGGCCACGGTGCGCGAAAGTTTCATTGACAGTCCTTGCGTTGAGCCGCGGCACATGGTCCGACTTGCCCGGGCCCCTAGGCTTGTGAGTCGCCGGGCCCGCCAGCTTGTCAATTCCGCACCGTCAAACCTGCGTGGAACGGCTAAGAAATGAGTAATCCCGACACACGCCCCAATCGTTTGAATTGATGTTCCAAGCGATTCAGGGGGCCAAGCGAGTCTACAACCGAGGGCCGTCCGACTCACCCGGTAGTGCTATTGACGGAAAAACTATCAAAACGCTTGAGTATTGTCAAAAGATTCGGCGCCACAAGGCTGCATTTTGCACGAGAGCGCAAGGTGGAGTGCTCAAAAAAATTCCTTCGCGCACCCGAACTGATCGTGCTTGGCTAGCGCTCGGCTGCATCCGCGTGGGCGTGGGTCGGCGCGAAGCGCAAAGCGTGCCAGATGAGCAGCGCCGCGCCGCACACCAGCAAGCTATCTGCGACGTTGAAGATGGGCCAGTCGATGACGTGATCGATTTTGAAGTGCAGCCAGTCGCGGACCGCGTAGACGCTCTGGCCGCCTTGATGAGCGCCGTCGCCCGTCCATGTCAAGCCAGGCAGTCCCAAGCGGTCGTAGAGATTGCCGAAGATGCCGGCGGTCACCGAACCCAGCGCGACGGTGAGCAGCAGATCGCGAGCCGCTTTGGCAATGAACAACCAATAAACAATTCCCACCGCGGCGATCACCGAGAGGCCACTGAAGAGAAGTCCCTGTCCCTGCCCGATGCCAAACAGCGCGCCTTCATTCAGGCTCGTCGTGAAACCGAAGATCTCGTCCCACAGCCAATAGCTGGGGCGTTGGTGGGGCATTCCCAGGGATGCAAAAGCCCAACGCTTGGTCAGCAAGTCGACCGCGCATCCGACCAATGCAATTCCGGCAAACAGCAGGTAGCGGCTGGTGGGAACTGCCTTCATGGCAGGAGCTTTAGCCCCGTTCCAGTTTCTGCGCACACTTGATGCACAAGGGCGTATGGGGGATGGCGTTCAGCCGGGCTTTGCTGATCGGACCCAAGCATTCCTCGCACAAACCGAACAGCCCGTCTTCGATCTTTTCGATGGCCGATTCGATCGATTCGAGCGTCACTTCGTCGCTTTGCATTAGGCTCAACGTGAATTCCTGCTCATAGTTATCGCTGCCGATATCGGCCATGTGGATCGGCATGCTCGAGAGGTCGCCGTTGGCTTCCGAGCGCGTCTTGCGCAATGCGGCGTCGGCCATCGCGGTGACATCGCCGCGAAGCCGTGCACGCAAGGACAGAAGCTGTTCCTTAAACACCTTCAACTCGGCCTTCTTCATAATCGTACTTCTCCAAGCGCAAAAACCACGGTTAACCCTGGTGCGGAAGTCTACAGAATCCCCATTCTAAAACCGGGGCAACCCACTGTCAAATCACCCGCATGCGGTCCATTTGGCAGATGCTCGTACGTTCGCCGGGTATCGGGTGTGCGAAAGAAACTAGACAGTGCGGGCTCGGCTGGCTTAGACTACGAACTTGGATGTTTCGCGAGGTGACTTGAGCGCCCCCGGGTTGCTGTAGGAGCCGTTAGCCATTAGCGTTGCCACGATGACTGATGTTGCCTTCCAGCGTTGCATCTCGCCCTCGTGTGCAACGACTTACGGCGTGGAGGAGGTGCGCGTGGCCTGCGGGGCGTGCGGCAGCTTGCTGGACGTAATCTACGATTGGAACCGGCTCGGCCCCCCCACGTCGTTCGACTTTTTCGAAAAAAAATGGTCGCGACGCTATGAACCGCTCTCGCTGAGCGGGGTGTGGCGGTTTTACGAACTGTTGCCCTTTGCCCCACGGGAGCAAGTCGTCACGATCGGCGAAGGACAAACCTTGCTCCAACCCTCGACCGGCGTGGGTAAATACGTCGGCATGAAAGCCGGCAGGGTGTATTTGCAGTACGAGGGCTTGAATCCCTCGGGAAGCTTCAAAGACAACGGCATGTCGGCCGCCTTCACCCACGCCCATGCCATCGGGGCCAAGCGAGCTGCCTGCGCCTCGACCGGCAACACCAGCGCTTCGCTGGCGCTTTACTGCTCGGTTACCAAGCTGATGAAAGCGGTCATTTTCATCGGTTCGGGCAAGATCTCCTACGGCAAGCTTTCGCAAGCGCTAGATTTCGGCGCACTGACGATGCAGATTGCCGGCGACTTCGACGACGCCATGGCCAGAGTCAAAGAAATCTCCAGCCAATTGGGTATTTACCTGGTCAACAGCGTCAATCCCTTCCGATTGGAGGGGCAAAAGACGATCATGTTCCGCGTGCTAGAGAGCCTGCGCTGGCAAGTGCCCGACTGGATCGTGGTGCCCGGCGGAAACCTGGGCAACTCGAGCGCGTTTGGCAAGGCGTTTTCCGAATTGCGCGAGATTGGGCTGATCGACCGCGTGCCGCGGCTGGCCGTGATCAATGCCGCCGGGGCCAACACGCTGTACGAACTCTACGAGCGGCGCGGCTTGCGCTGGAGCGATGGCCGGCCCGATCGGAAGATTACCGATCGCTATTACGGCGAGTTGGATGCCAACGACAAGCGGGCTTCGACCATCGCCAGCGCCATTGAAATCAACCGGCCGGTCAATCTCGACAAGTGCCTGCGGGCGTTGGACGTCTGCCAGGGCGTGGTTCGTGAAGTGAGCGACCAGGAAATCCTGGACGCAAAGGCTCAAGTCGGCGCGGGCGGTTTGGGCTGCGAGCCGGCCAGCGCCGCCAGCGTGGCTGGAGCCAAGCTGCTGGTGTCCCAAGGCGTGATCGGCCCCGACGAGCGCGTCGTTTGCATTCTCACGGGCCATCAACTCAAAGATCCCACGGCGACGGTCGCCTACCATACCACGGATCAAGAACAGTTCAACAAGGTTCTGGGCAGCCGAGGCGTCAAGCGGGCCGCGTTTGCCAACCGCGCCGTGGCCGTGCCCAACGAGTTGGACGAAATCATCAAGGCAATCCAGCTCTACAGCTAGCGAGAAACGCAAGACTTTTGCGCGGTCCGCTCTCCCAAAGGGAGAGGGAGACCTCCCTACACACTTTTCGGAGTTGTAAAACAGGATGGCTATTCGCATCGGCATCAATGGCGCGGCCGGCCGCATGGGGCAACGACTCGTCGCGTTGGCTAGCGCCGAACCGGATCTGAAACTGGTCGCCGCGCTGGAACACGCCGCTCACCCGCGGCTGGGCACCGATGCCGGCGCGATCGCGGGCGTTGCGCCGCTCAATGTTCCCCTGGCCAACACGTTGTCCGAATCGGTCGACGTGATGATCGATTTCTCGGTGCCCACGGCGACGCGTGCCATTCTGGCAACGTGCCTCGACCAGGAGATTCCGCTGGTTGTGGCGACCACGGGGCTCGACCCGGATCAGCAGGAAAAAATCCGGCAGGCCGCCCGAAAGATTCCGCTGTTGTGGGCGCCGAGTATGAGCCTGGCGGTGAACCTGGCGATGAAACTCGCGGAAACGGCCGCTCGGAGTTTGAAAGATCATCCCTCGGGCGCCGACGTCGAGATCATCGAGCGGCATCACCGTTTTAAAGTGGATGCCCCCAGCGGGACGGCGCTAAAATTTGGCGAGATTATCGCCGGAGTAATGGGACAAACGGACCATCGGCACGGCCGCTCGGGCCGGCCCGGTCAGCGGCCACACGGCGAAATCGGCTATCACGCCCTGCGCGTGGGCGACGATCCGGGCGAGCACACGATCGTCTTCGGACTGCTGGGCGAAACGCTCGAACTGACCGTCCGGGCCACGAGTCGCGATTGCTACGCGCATGGCGCGCTTGCGGCCGCCAGGTTTCTGGCCGGTAAAAAGCCCGGGCTGTATAACATGAATGATGTACTGGGACTCTAAGGACGCGTCTTCAAAACGTTCCGAACGTTGGAATTTGGGAGGGCGAAGCTCCCGCTGAGCCGATTTTGCACCGGAAGTAGAGGCTCGGCAGGAGCCTCGCCCTCCCGGTCGCGTAATTTGAAGACACGTTCTAAGAGCAAACGAAATCATCCGCGGTCCGGCGCAAGCAACCGGCGTTCACCACCGCTTGCGGCTTAGCGTCGCTTGGTGTCATGGCCAAATGCGAAGAAGGCTATTTGTGCGACGTCTGCGGCGGTGACGTCGAAGAGATCACCGACAGCGATCTTTATCTGCGTTTTGTGATCGGCATGCTCGATCCCGAAACGCTCCACACCACGCGCGAGCGCCACATTCGCTGCAACCCGGTGCTGGCACAATTCATTGTCGACGACGATTTTGCACCTCTGGCGATCGAGGGGGATTTCGACAAGCGGCGACTCGACCCGGCCTATGTCCGCCAGCGCGAGTCGCTCGTGACGCGCGGCTATCGCCGCTTGCGAGAAATCGCGCATTTGGATTTGCCGATCATCGACTACCCCCTGCCGGAAGTGCGCGCGAAGCTGGAGCGCGAATCGCGCGAGAGGTAAAGACTCGCGTGTGGGTCCGCCACTTTTTCCCGGCATTCGTCGATCGTACGTGGTGTCAGACGAAAAAATGCTCAAGCTACAGGATTCAGAATCGGCGCGGCGGGCTTGAAAGGTCTCGATGCCCGGCTGAGAATGGCAACGGCTCGCTCGTCCCGTTTCCGATAAAGGTCGTCCTATGCCCCCTGACCCGAATAGGATCGTCGAACTGCCCACGCGGCTCATCCACGCGCCGATCATCACCGTGGAACAGCACCTGTTGCGCGAGCAGCGGCGGTTCGCCGGCGTGTCGGGCGAATTCTCCTGGCTGGTGTCGGGAATCACTCTGGCCACCAAGCTGATCCAAGCCAAGGTTCGCCGCGCGGGCCTTTCCGATATTTTAGGCGCCGCGGGAATCATCAATGTTCAAGGCGAAGTACAACAGAAACTGGATATTTATGCCAACGAGATGATGGTCCATTCGCTGAGCGCCCGCGACAGCGTGGCGATGCTGGCCTCGGAGGAAAACGAACATCCGCTGCTGGCCCACGGCGGCTCGCCCAACGCCAAATACATCGTCGTGTTCGATCCCTTGGACGGTTCGTCGAACATCGATGTTTGCGGCAGCGTGGGCACGACGTTTTCCATCCTCAGGCGCGCGTCAGAACGGTTGGACAGCGCCGTGATGGCCGACGAGGTGTTGCAGAGGGGCTGCAAACAGGTCGCCGCGGGCTACGTGGTGTACGGCCCCTCGACCATGTTGGTCTACAGTGCCGGTAATGGAGTGCATGGTTTCACGCTCGATCCTGCCGTGGGGGCCTATGTGCTCAGTCATCCCGATATTCGCATGCCCGAGCACGGCAAGTATTATTCGATGAACGAGGCCTATCTCGAACGTTCGCCGGGCGCTTACCGGCGCTACGTTGCCCGACTGCACCGTGGCGAGTTGGGCCGCCGCTACGCTTCGCGATACATCGGCTCGATGATCGCCGACTTCCACCGCACGTTGCTCATAGGCGGCGTGTTCCTCTATCCGCCCAACGACCAGCACCCGCAAGGCAAGCTGCGCCTGCTCTACGAAGCCAACCCAATTGCCTTCATCGCCGAGCACGCCGGCGGCAGCGCCAGCGACGGCCACCGCCGCATTCTCGACATTCAGCCCGAGAGCATTCACCAGCGCACGCCGCTGGTGGTGGGAGGTCGGGAGGAGATGAAAGCATTCGAGGCGGAAATGGCGGCGGATTCGGCGACGTGACGGCGCGGCGTGCCAGTCTCATTCGTCGGGTGTCTGTCGGCGGATGACAACGCGCGACGAAGCAAAAAAGCCCGGGACGCGTTTTGTGCACGTCCCGAGCTTACTGGTAACAGAGCGCGAACTCGGAGGTCCCGCTGGCTTTTCGAGCGAGCGGGCTTGAACGTTACGCGCTTTTGTTTTTCGGCTCGGCGATGGGGAATTTCGGCTTGCGCCCCTCGACGACGTCCTTGGTGATCGTATAGCGGCTGCCGTGGCCTTGCTCGGGCAGGTCAAACATGATGTCGAGCATCACTTCTTCGATAATCGAACGCAGCCCGCGAGCGCCTGTCTCTTTGATCTGCGCCTTGTGCGCGATCGTTTGCAAGGCCTCCTCGGTGAACTGCAAATCGGCGTTTTCCATCGAGAACAACCGCTGGTATTGCTTGACCAAAGCGTTCTTCGGTTCAGTGAGCACGCGGACTAGAGCGTCGGAGTCGAGCGGGGTTAAAGCCGAGATAACCGGCAAGCGGCCGACCAACTCGGGAATCAGGCCAAATTCGAGAATGTCGTCGCTGGTCACCTGCGGCAGCAACCTTTTCACGTCCGCTTCGGCGCGAATGCCGCTTTCCTGGCCGAAACCGATCGTGCGCTTGCCCAACCGCTTACTGATGATCTTGTCGATGTTGACAAAGGTTCCGCCGCAGATGAACAAGATGTTGCTCGTGTCCATCTGGATGTATTGCTGCTCGGGGTGTTTGCGGCCGCCTTGGGGAGGCACGTTGGCCAGCGTGCCTTCAAGCATTTTCAGCAGGGCTTGCTGCACGCCTTCGCCCGACACGTCGCGCGTGATCGAGACGTTCTGGCTGGTCTTGCCGATCTTGTCGATCTCGTCGATGTAGAGCACTCCGCGTTGGGCCGTTTCGAGATCGAAGTCGGCCGCATGCAGCAATTTGAGCAGCAGGTTCTCCACATCCTCGCCGACGTAGCCGGCCTCGGTCAGCGTGGTCGCATCGCCGATGGCGAACGGCACGTTGAGAATCCGGGCCAGCGTGCGAGCCAACAGCGTCTTGCCGCAGCCGGTCGGGCCCAAAAGCAGAATGTTCGATTTCTCGATTTCGACGTCGGAGCTCTCGGTGCCGAGCATCAGCCGCTTGTAATGGCTGTGGACGGCCACGGCCAGGACTTTTTTGGCGTGCTCCTGGCCAATCACGTATTCGTCCAACTGGGTGACGATTTCGCGTGGCGTGGGAACTTTGGTGAAGAGCTGCTTACTCGTGCCACGCCGCCGCCGTTCCTGCTCGAGGATCGACTGGCACAATTCAATGCACTCGCCGCAAATGTAGACGTCGCCGGGCCCTTCGACCAAGGGGCCAACGTCTCGATAGCTTTTGCGGCAGAATGAGCAGAACGCGTTCTTTTTCGTGGTACCGCCGCCCCGCCGACCTGTGTTGACGTCCCTACCTGAGGGCATGTCTACTCCTTTCAGTGTCCCCTTGCGCGTGACGACCCCAAGAGGGTCATTCCACGAAGGTTCGAATCCGAGGTGTCGCTCGAGTGGCCAAAAGGGCGCGTCATTGCAATGGCCGGGAATCGTCCCTGCGGGAAATCATTTCGAGCAGCCAATTGTGTAGGTCCCATGGAAGCTGCCGACGAAGCGTTTCGAGGCATGACGGGCGCAAAATTAGGCTAGTCGTCACAGGCCTCCGAAAGCGGGCCTTCTTGCCCCTTTCGCCGAACCCGGACTAACGTCTTTCGTCCGTACTATTTATCTCCTGCTCAAAGCGCTCCGCAAGCATTGCCTTTATTGTTCGGTATTCCTCGTCGCTTAGCTCACCTTGGGCGTGCAATTCTTTGAAATTCGTCAACCACTCACTAGCTGGGGGTTCTTTGCGGTGGATGTCGGCGCGGACCCTACCGATCACGTAGATCCCAACGGCCACTAGCGCCGCCGCCAATGCCAGCAAAATCACGACTTCAGCTAAGGGGCTGCCCAAGAACTCGGCCATAAGAGCGCCGGCCTAAAGCGGGCCGCCGCCTTTCGCTCGCCACCACCACCTCGCCCGACTCAATGCTATTATGCACTCGATTCACAGGGTCGTCCAGGATCGGCAATTGATCCCTCTTTGCGCCTCTGGAGTAGACTCACGCCCCTTCGCAACACGAGTTGTAAGCAAGCGCAAGGAGACCGCAACTTCGCAGATTGCCTTTTCTCGCGCAACGGGTTAGTGCTTCTCGACTTGAATTGACCTTACGCCGTACATCAAAAACGTTTGACATATCATCCACGAAGCGCTAGCTTTGGCGAAAGAGCCGGTAGCGCTCGGAATCACTCCCCTCCGGTGGCTAAGTCAGATGTCCAAGGAAACCAATCTTGCCCGAGTGCACCAGACCGGCATTGTGGCCGTAATTCGCGCGGCCAGCGGCGAGTTGTTGGCCGATGTGGCCGAGGCGCTGGCGGCTGGCGGCGTGGAAGCGATGGAAGTCACGTTCACGGTTCCCCGGGCCCATCAGGTCCTGGAGCGAGTCGCCGAACAAATGGGCAGTCGAATCCTGCTGGGGGCCGGCACGGTTCTGGATCCCGAAACGGCCCGGATTGCCCTGCTGTCGGGGGCCGAATTTATCGTCTCCCCCACCGTCAATCTGGACGTTATCCAGCTCTGTCGTCGTTACGATAAGCTCGTCATGCCGGGCGCGCTTACGCCGACGGAAGCTCTGGCCGCTTGGGAAGCCGGCGCCGATATCGTCAAGATCTTCCCCTCCGAGGTCACAGGGCCAGCATACTTGAAGGCACTAAGCGCCCCGTTGCCGCAGGTCCGCATGATGCCGACCGGCGGCGTGAATTTGGAGACTGCCGCCGCGTACTTGCGCGCGGGGGCCTTTGCGTTGGGTGTTGGCGGCTCGCTGGTTGATCCAAAAGTTGTCGCCGCCGGCGAAACGGCGAAGATCGAAAAGCTGGCGCGGCAATTCGTGGAAATCGTCCAACAGACCCGCGCCAAATAGCCGCGACCAAAATCGCCTGGGACTTATAACTGCCGCCTTTGGCTGAATCGCTGCTTTCCTAAAACTCCCATTCTTTGCCTTCAAGCCCTTCGACAACTCCTGCTCAAGCCGCAAGGTCGCGGCTCCGATAAAGGGATAAGGTGCTGTCAGGTGTTTGATCCTGCGCGCTTAGGTTTGTTATCGCGTGAAAAAGTTCGCGAGCATGCATTGATGCGACAACCCGGGCTCCTTGTTCTGTTCGTCGTGTGGCTGAGCACGATCGGCCCCCGCGCGCTGGCTGCGCCGGATGAGCCGCCGCAGAACAAATCGATGATCACTTCAACGCGACAGAACGCGTTTACGATTCCTTTCCGTATCGAGCCGCCGCAGACCCCCAGCGAAACTCCACTCGAAGTCCAACTACATGTGTCAGCCAACCAGGGTCAGACTTGGGAACTGGCCAGCCGGGTCAACCCGGAGAAAGCCGGATTTGTATTTCGGGCGCCTCACGACGGCGAATACTGGTACAGCATTCGGACCGTCGACAAACAGGGGATCGCGCGGCCCGACGGTCCGCTACAGCCGCAACTGAAAGTCGTGGTCGACACGATCGCTCCGCGGCTCGATCTGTCGGTGACGCGTGGCGAGGCCGGCGAGATCGTCGCCCGCTGGCAAGCCGTCGATCCGAATCTCAAACAAGGGAGCTTTAAGCTCGAATATCAGTCCAACTCGACCGGGCCTTGGGAACGCGTCGCGGTCGTCCCGTCGCCGAGTGCGATGCGCCATACGCAAACGGGCGAAGCCACCTGGTGGCCAAAGGACACCAGCGGTTCGGTTCTGGTGCGGGCCGAAATCACCGACCTGGCCGGCAACCCCGCCGTGAGTCAGGCGACGGTGAAACTCGGCAATGCTCCGAGCGACGGTTTTCCGCGCGGCGCGGGCCGCGATGGATTGCCAGCGCAGCGCAGTGGCCCGCAAGATTCAACTCGCTGGCCGGCCGATCAATCGACTTCCAGTCCGCTGACCCGATCGGGCAATCCCGACAATCGAGGCGGCGCCGGCGATGGCGGACGCTCTGCTGGCCAGCGCGTGCCGGCGCAGAGCATCGGTCAGACTTTTCGCGGCAGGGGGTCGGGACAGAACTTTGGTTCACTCCCGCTGCCCGCCGGCGAGCGGCTGCGGATGGTCAACTCGCGGGCGTTCGAGTTGGAGTATGAAGTCGAATCGGTCGGCCCGTCGGGGATCGGCAAAGTCGAACTGTGGGGCACGCGCGACGGCGGGCGAACCTGGTCGATTTTCGGCATCGACACCGACAATCGCAGCCCACTGAGCGTCAGCGTCGATGGCGAAGGAGTCTATGGGTTTCGCATTGTCGTCTCCAGCGGCAGCGGCTTTGGCGGTCGCCCGCCGGCCGAAGGCGACATGCCGGAGATTTGGATCGGAGTGGATCTGACCAAGCCGGTCGGCCGAATCACCGGCGCCGAAGTCAGCCCCGATGGCAGCGAATTGGCCATCCGCTGGGAAGCCAGCGACGAGGTGCCCGACCCGCGGCCGATTAGCCTGGCCTTTAGCGCCGGTGCTCACGGACCATGGACCCCGATTGCCTCCGGTTTGGAAAACACGGGCAGTTACCACTGGCGCTTGGACAACCGCGTTCCGGAGCGGATCTATCTGCGCGTCGAGATTCGCGACGAGGCCGGCAACTTGGGCATCTATGAAACGAACGAGCCCGTCTCGCTCGACCGACATCGTCCGGAAGGCCACATTCGCGGCGTGCGACCGGTCGGACAAGCCGAACGGGCCGCCAACCAGATCCGCTGAGCAGAGTCGCTTTTCCGATTTGATCGATGCCGGAGGAAACGCCGACACAAGCTCCAGATAGGAGTCACGCCTTTTCCCCTTCAATGCAAAGCCACAATTGTCTGGCTTGGACCAATTGTCCCGTTCCGGTCACAACGGCGACACTACGCTACCACACTCGGGGGACACCGTACTGATCGAAAATGGCGTCGCTGCATACAATCGTCAAGCCCTCGACGTGAGCTTGCGCGACGAGTAGGCGGTCGAATGGATCGCCGTGGTGCTTCGGAAGCCGAGACTGTTCATCAGCATGCTCAACTGTAGTCGGAAGAAGTGATACTCCAAGATCGGTCATGGCCCTCGCAATCCACTGGCGGAAAGGCAATGAAAGCGTGAGTTTTCCAAGACCGATCTTGATCGACAATTCCCACGCTGTGCCCGCACTCACGAGAACTTCGTTGCCGGGGTCACGCAGTGCTGCATCAGCCTGCCGACCGAGTTTTGACGGATCATCCACTGCCCAAATGAGTGCGTGGGAATCGAGCAGTATCCTCACTGAATGTATTCCCTGAACTCATCAAGTGGGGCGTCAAAATCAGGAGCCATTTGGAGCACCGTGCCATGCATTGTCCCCAACTTGCGTTCTG
>JACQFF010000096.1 GCA_016200205.1 Planctomycetia bacterium | reverse complement strand
GCCCATGGTTTCAGCCAGGTAATAGGTGCGGCTGGCCTCGGCATCGGCTAGCAAGCAGCGAATTTCGCTGGCCAGCGTGTCGACTGCGGTGAAGTAGCCGAACGTGAAATCGATGCCCGAGTAATCGTTGTCGATGGTTTTCGGCAAGTGCACTATCGGAATGCGGGGCTGTCCCTCGGGCAGCCGGTCTTGGAACATTTTGAATTTATTGGCCGTCTTGAGCGTGTCATCGCCGCCGATCGAAATCAAGGCGTCCACGTTCAACGATCGCAGCGCATGGTTGACGGTTGACAGCATGGCCGCGCGTTCCGGCTCGGCCAGGTGCGAAGGGTGCGAAACGTCGCGACCGGGGTTCGTACGCGCGGTGCCGATCAATATGCCCTGGGAGTTGCGCGTGCGTCGCAGCACTTTTTGGTCCAGCAGGATGTAATCGCGTCCCAACTCCAGCGGCCTGCTTTCGCAAAAATCGACCAACCGCGAGTAACCGTTCATGATGCCGATGACTTCGATGTCGTTGCGCAAAAAAGAATTGGCCGCCGTCGAGATCACCGCATTGGCGGCCGGCGCGGGTCCGCCGGCGAATAAAATGGCGACGCGGCGAAACGTGGTTGCTGTTTTAGGGGGGCGAGATAACGGCATGGACGCTGCTCCCTCGAAAGAACGAGTCGGTTGCTGACCACGCCCGAGCGATCGGCCGAGTGCTCGCTTGCCAGGGAGGGTCTTCCTCTATTGTGTTAAGCCGCTGCGTTCGACGAAAGTGGTGTCGATCCGGCCTTCGACGAAAGCCGCGTGGCGGAGAATCTCGCGATGCAAAGGCACGGTGGTTTTGATGCCCTCGACCCGCAATTCATCGAGCGCGCGCAACATGGTCACGACCGCCTCGCGCCGCGTCGGCTGATGCACGATCAGCTTGCCGATCATCGAATCGTAGTGGGGGGAGACGACATAGCCCGTATGGGCGTGGGAATCGAACCGCACGCCAAACCCGCCCGGCGCGATCAGCCGCTCGATCTTGCCCGGCGAAGGCTGAAAACTCTTTTGAGGGTCTTCGGCATTGATGCGGCACTCGATCGCGGCGCCCGAGGCCACGATCTGGAACTGTTCGAACGGCAACGGCTCGCCGGAGGCGATGCGGATTTGCGACTTGATCAGATCGATGCCGGTGACCATTTCCGTGACCGGATGTTCGACCTGGATCCGCGCGTTGACTTCGATGAAATAGTAGCCGCCCTGTGAATCGACGATGAATTCCACCGTGCCGGCGTTCGTGTATCCGGCCGCTTTGATCAGCCGCACCGCCGCCTCGCACATGGACACGCGAGTTTCGCTCGACAAGCCGGGCGAAGGACTTTCCTCGATCAGCTTCTGATGCCGGCGTTGGGTCGAACAGTCGCGCTCCCACAGGTGCACCACGTTGCCATGCTGATCGGCCAGGATCTGAACTTCGACGTGGCGCGGATGTTCGATGTACTTTTCCAAATAGATGCTGCCGTCGCCGAACGCGGCTTCGGCCTCGGTGCGGGCTTGCTGCAAGGCCGCCTTGAGGGCCAGGTCGTTGAGCGCCACCCGCATTCCGCGTCCCCCGCCCCCGGCCGAGGCCTTCACCAACACCGGAAAGCCGATCTCATGGGCCACGCGAACCGCCTCGGACTCGTCGCCGATCAGACCGTTGCTGCCCGGCACGACGGGCACGCCGGCGTCGCGGGCCAACTTGCGGGCTGTGTTCTTATCGCCCAAGCGGCCCATGGCCTCGGGCGTGGGCCCAATGAAATCGATTTTGCAACTGCGGCAGACTTCGTTGAAGTGCGCGTTTTCAGAAAGAAAACCGTAGCCCGGGTGGATGGCTTGCACGTTGCCGATTTCGGCGGCGCTGATCACGCGATCGATCTTGCGATAGCTGTCGGCTCCTTTGGGCGGACCCACGCAAAAAGCCTCGTCGGCCAACTCGAGGTAAGCCGCGCCGCGGTCGGCCTCGCTGAAGATGGCCACCGTCTCGACGCCCAATTCCCGGCAGGCGCGAATAATTCGCAGCGCAATCTCGCCGCGATTCGCTACCAGGATTCTCTTGTACATCTAACCACCCGTTTTCTCAGGCAATGCCCTGGAGCGCCAGGGCGGCAGCTTCCGAAGCGGCGGGCTGCTTACTTGTGGGGATCGATTTTGAATAGCGGCTGCCCGAATTCCACCGGCTCGCCGTTGTCGACCAGCACCGCCACGACCTGGCCGGAGACTTCGGCCGGAATTTCGTTGAAGACCTTCATGGCCTCGATGATGCAGACCGTGGAGGTCGGGCCTACGTGATCGCCCACTTTCACGAAGGGGGGGGTTTCGGGGCTCGGCGAACTGTAGAACGTCCCGATCATCGGGCTCTTGATCACCGGCAAATCGGCGTCGACCTTGACTGCGGCCACCCCTGGGACAATGCCGGCGGAGCCCGAGGGATTCTCAGCGACGATCGTCGGTCGCGCGGTGCCGAGCGTGACAATCGGCTCGCCCCCTTTACGCAGCCGAATGCGCTGATCGGCCTGCCGCAGATCAATTTCGGCCAGTTCGTGCTCGTTCATCAATTCCACGAGCCGGCGAATTCTTTTGACGTCGAAAATGTCGCCCTGATTGGAGCCGGAGCTCGCCATCATTGCATCTCCCGAAAGATTCCTTCCCGGAAATTTTGGCCCGGGGCTGCTGACTAACTCTCCAAACGCCTTTGGCGGCTGACACTTAGCGGCTCAAAGCAAAACCGGCGGGGGCTGTCCCCCGTTATCTGAGGCAGTTTCGTGAGAGCTCCTTAGCGAACCAGGGCGTCTTCCCACTGTTTCCCCAGCGTAGTGAGGATCTGGCAACCCCCTTTGGTGACCAGCACGTCGTCTTCAATTCGCACGCCCCCCCAGCCAGGCAGGTAGATTCCCGGCTCGACCGTAACGACCATGCCCGGTTCGAGCTTGAGGTGCTGGTTGGTGCCCAGTCGCGGTGCCTCGTGGATCTCGAGTCCGATGCCATGCCCCAAGCCATGTCCGAAGTCACGTCCGAATCCGGCCGCGGCGATGACTTGCCGGGCGACCTGGTCTACTTCGTGGCACGAAAGACCGGGCCGGATCGCGGCAATTGCCTGCTCTTGCGCCGACAACACAACTCTATATATACGTTCGAGTTTGGGCGATATCTTACCGGTCACCAGGACCCGCGTCAAGTCGCTCTTGTAGGGTCCGCCATCGGCCCCCCAGTCGACCAACACGAAGTCGTCGGCACCGATTTTCTGGTCCGTGGGCCGCGCATGGGGCAGCGCCGCGCGGGCTCCCACCGCGACGATCGACGGAAAACTACAACCTTTCGCGCCGTAGAGCCTGATTTGATTCTCCAGCTCGTCGGCTACTTCCTTTTCGGTCCGCTCCGGCCGCAAAGATGCCCGCAACACATTGAAAGCCCGCTCCGCATACCAGATCGCCCGGCGGATTTCGGCCACTTCGTCGCGATCTTTGATCAACCGCAGGTTCTCGACCAGGTCGCCGGTGCTGACCAGCTCGGTTTTGGGGAGTTCCGCGGCGACTTGATCGCGCAAGGCAACCGTCATGGAGCTGGCCTCGACACCCAACTTGCCGACACGAGCCCGCTTGGCGATCTGGGCCACGCCCTCGACCATCCCCACGCCCGGCGGGCGAATCGAAGCCTCCAACCCGGGACACTCCTGCTCGAGTTGCGTCGTGTAGCGCGGATCGCTGATCAGGACTTCACCTTTGGCGAGCAGGAACAGATAACTGTCGTCGCCGGAGAAGCCTGTCAAATAAGTGACATTGGTGAAATTGGTTATCAGCAGGGCATCGACCCCGGCCTTGCGCAAAGAGCGACGCAATTTGTCCCGTCGTGCGGCGTAGCGGCTCATGGAAATTTGACTGCCCCGGAAGAAATGAAAGCGATTTCGGTAGCCAATTGCTAACATTGCCCGGGGTTTCTGACAAGCCTGAAACCGAGAGCAAGGCCGTCCGCCGGGGCTAGTTACGAGACGCCAGCGGCAACCGATTCGGCTTCCCCTAAGCCAGGCCCGAACCGCCGGGCGGCGGAGCGGTCGCATGGGCCAGCCGCCGGCGTTACGATAAGAAGAATGAATACGCGACAGCTCGAACAATTGGCCAGGAAGTTGCTCGACGGCACGCTTGTGCTGGAGGAGTTCGTCATCGAGGCCACGCGTGCGGCCACGGCCGACCTGGGCGAAGCCCAAATCGACTTGGATCGCAAACGTCGTTGCGGTTATCCCGAAGTCGTGTTCGGTCAAGGCAAGGCAGTGTCCACGCTGGAGAAGATTTTCCACCGACTGGTGGCCGAAAAAGTCGACGTGCTCTCGACGCGCATTTCGACCGAGCAAGCCGCCGAGCTTGTTCAGATATTCCCGTCCGCCCAATACAACCCGGTGGCTAGGACGTTTCGCATCCCGCTGGGGGAAACCGACGGCAGGCTGGCCAAACGACAGGGCCACGTGGCGATTGTCACCGCCGGCACGAGCGATTTGCCGATTGCCGAAGAGGCGCGCGAGACGCTGTTGTGGATGGGCGTGCAGGTGACGATGGTTGTCGACGTCGGCGTGGCCGGGCCGCAGCGCCTGCCGGAGCATGTGCCGCAATTGGAAGAAGCCGACGCGGTGGTGGTGATCGCCGGCATGGAAGGCGCGCTTCCGAGCGTGGTGGGTGGGCATGTATCTTGCCCGGTGATCGCCGTGCCGACCAGCGTCGGATACGGCGCGAATCTGGGTGGCTTTACGGCCCTGTTGAGTATGCTCAACAGTTGCGCCGCGAACGTGACGGTCGTGAACATCGATGCGGGTTTCAAAGGCGCATATGTCGCGGGGCTGATCGCGTCCCGCGCCAGACGGCGGTGAACCAAAGCTTAGCAGGCATGCCATGAGTCGGTCGGACGACAGTTTTCCGCCCCTGCCCCGCCTGGCTCCGCGCAAGGCGGACAGCCATAAGGGCGACTTTGGCCTGGCCTTGCTGGTCGGCGGATCGCAGGGCATGGCCGGGGCGATCGCGCTGGCCGGGATGGCCACGCTCCGCTCTGGCGCTGGCTTAGTGAAGCTCGCCACGCCCGGGGTTTGCCAGCCGACGGTCGCGTCGTTCGAGCCTAGCGTGATGACGATCGGACTGCCGAGCGATGACCAGGGCCGAATTGCCGCCTCGGCCCGCGCGATCATCGCCAAAGCGGCTGCCGAAGCCACGGCCGTCGCCTGCGGGCCGGGACTCGGCCGCTCGGACGAATTGGTCGAGCTGGTCGGCTGGTTGTACCAAACGTTGAATCAACCGCTCATCATCGACGCCGATGGATTGTACGCGCTAGCGCAACAAGCCGAAGTGCTCTCGAAGGCGGGCGGTGCAAGAATTGTGACTCCGCATCCAGGCGAGTTTGCACGGCTCATTGGGCGCGAAAGCATTCAGCCCAGCGAGCGCGAAAGTTTGGCGCGCGAATTTGCCGGCCGGACCGGGGCAATCGTGGTGCTCAAAGGCCACCGCACGGTCATCACCGATGGGAGACAACTCTCGCTCAATCCCACCGGCAATCCGGGCATGGCCACCGGCGGCACCGGCGACGTGCTGACCGGCGTGATTACTGCGCTGGTGTGTCAGCGGTTGTCGCCCTACGACGCCGCGCGACTGGGCGTTTATGTTCACGGCCTGGCCGGTGACCTGGCGGCGGCCGATTTGGGCCAGATTTCGCTCGTCGCCAGCGATCTGATTACGTACCTGCCGAGAGCCTGGCGGCAGGCGCAATGAAGACTCGCGAGAATCGAGCGCGTGCGATTTAGCCGGCATGACCGGCCGGGCGAGACGGGTGCGAGACGCTGCGCGCCCCATTGTCCTTTTGCCTGGTCGGGCGATTGTTTTGCGAGCTGTCGTCCCATTCGATGCGGAGCGAGGTGTTGAATACCTTTTCGAAAAGCTTGCTCCGCTTGCGGGCGCCCCAAATGTCGACTTCGGGAAATTGCGGCGCGGCGACGCGCAGGGTCATTTCCTCCGCGCTTCCGAGTTCCACGATGACACCGCTCGCTTGCTGCGTGTTGCTGCGGTCCAAACCGCCGGCCACGCGTAAGATCGCGGCCATTTGACGGACGCGCTGTTGATCGCGGGCCGAAAGCTGGCGGAAATTGGCGTGCTTGCGCTTTGGATCGGCCCCGCGATGGTAGCGGGCCACGTTGGCGATCAGCTCCAATTCGTTCGGCTGAAAACCTTCCAAGCGACTGTGCAAAATCAGGTGATAACTGTGCTTATGATGCTGATCGTAGTTGATCAGGTAGCCGACGTCCTGCAGCCGGGCGGCGGCTTCCAAAAGCGGACGATCCAACGGATTGAGCTGGTGCTCGGCGGCGAGGTGCATGAACATCGAGCCGGCCAATTTTGCCACGTGCCGGCCGTGCGCCAGCTCGCAACCGCAACTGGCGGCCAATCGCTCGAGTGCCGCTTCGCGATCGTGCGGCTTCTCGACGTTCCCGCCGAGCGAACGGTCGATCATCGAAAGCAACAGGCCATCGCGGACTCCGCGGCTATGAACCTGCACGGTGTTGATTTCGAAGCGATCCATGATGCGATCAATGATCGCCATGCCGGCCACGATGATGTCGGCCCGATCGGGGCTCAGGCCCGGCACGCCGGCCCGATCCTTCAAGGGGATCTTGCGGATCCGGTCGAGCAAGTGCCGCACTTCGGCGCGGCTGACCTGGTAGCCGCGCATGGGCATCCCATCTTGTCCTTTGGAGGCCATAATCATGGCGGCCACGCTTGTAAACGTACCGCCTGAGCCGAACAAAATGTGGGGCACGAATACCGGGTTTCTGGTCTGTTTGCGCAATTGGCGATCGATGCCGGCCAAAAGTTCCGAAAAACTCTCGTTCGAGGCCGCATCGCCGTAGACTTCGCTCAGCCGCACGGCGCCCAACTGCGTGGTGTAAACCGCCTCGACCAGGCTGCCGAAAGCCAACACGATTTCCGTGCTGCCGCCGCCGATGTCGACCACGGCCACATGCTGCCCATTGATGTCGAACGCGCGCTGCACGCTGGCGAAGGCCAAGAGTGCCTCCTGCTGGGCGCCGATGACTTCGATGTCGATACCCAACTCTTCGCGGGCGCGGCGGCAAAACTCGTTGCCGTTGGCGGCCTCGCGGACGGCGCAGGTGGCAATCGTTTTGAGTTCGGTGATCTGAAATCCCTCGGCGATCTGCTTCATCCGTCGCAGGGCGCCGAGCGATTTTTCGATCGCCTGCGGGTCGAGCCGGCCCGTTTTGCTGAGTTTTGAGAGAAAAAACTGCTTTTCTTCCATGGAGTTTCCAAGTCCAACGGTGGCGGCCTGGTGCATACGAAAGGATAGCATATGAGGTGGCCCCGAGGCGAGCGGCCGCGGAGCCTCGCTGGGTGGGTAAACATCGAGTAGGTCGTGCAATTGCGCGTGCGGGAAACGGCGATCGGCGAGGGCGCCGGTTGACGGTTCGGGTGGCGAAGCTGCATAATTTGGCTTGTTCCCGGACCTTTCATTTACGCCTGGCGCGTTACATTCGTGAAGCTGCTGCGTCGAGTCACCAACCTGCCCAGCGAGTTGCGTTCCGGGGCGGTGGCCATCGGAAATTTTGATGGCGTCCATCTGGGGCACGCGCGGATCGTGGCGCGCACGATCAAAAAAGCCCGCGAGTTGGGTGGCGCGGCGCTGGCTTTCACGTTCGATCCCCATCCGGTCCGCATTTTGCGCCCCGCCGAGGCCCCGCCGCCGTTGACGTGGACCGATCGAAAGGCCGAACTGTTGGCTGCTTTGGGCATCGATGCCGTGATCGCCTATCCGACGGACGAAGAGCTATTGAGCCTCTCGCCGGAGGAATTCTTCGAGCGTATCGTCCGCACGCAACTGGACGCCCGGGCGATGGTCGAGGGACCTAATTTTTATTTCGGCCACGACCGCCGCGGAACGATCGAAGTGCTTGGCCAATTGACCGGCGCGGCCGGCATCAGTCTGGACGTGGTCGAGCCGCTTATCGCAGGCGGTGAAATTGTCTCCAGCTCGCGGGTTCGACGCCTGCTCGGTGAAGGACGCGTCGACGAAGCACGCTCGCTGCTCACTGAGCCGTATCGAATCCGTGGAATGGTCGTGCACGGAGCGGGCCGCGGAGTGAAGCTGGGCTTTGGCACCGCGAATCTCGACGCCATCGATACCCTGTTGCCCGGGCCTGGCGTTTACGCCGGACGCGGATTTGTCGACAACACACGCTGGCCTGCGGCCGTCAATATCGGCCCCAACCCAACCTTCGATGAACACAGTCTGAAAGTGGAAATTCATCTGGTGGGTTGGAACGGCGCGCCGCTCTACGGTCAACCGCTGGAGGTTGACTTTCTGGGCCGTTTACGAAACATTCAACGCTTCGCCGGGCTCAACGAACTTAAAACCCAGTTGCACAAGGACATTACGGCAACTCGATCCGCTTTTGACGAATTCGAGCGTTCCGGCGAGTGAGTGTCGAAAGCATCTGCATGAGGGTTGCCAGCGACACCTTGTTGAGGGCGTAAGGGAATTTGACCGACAGCATGAGAAAGCAATCATGAATCGCGAATATGTCGGACAAAACGAGGCCCGAGCGAAGTTTCTGCAACCCCCGGTGCCTCTTTGACGAATGCCGAAAATGTGTTTTCCTCGGGAATTCGAGGGTTAACCGTTCCAAAAAGTGCAAAAGTCGAACTTAGAGCCTATCCGAGAACGGTCTCGAGAAGGGGACAGTCCCATTTTGCTCCCAAGGCACCGCAAAATCGGGACAGTCCCCGACGGTTCTCGGATAGGCTCTAACTCGACGAGCAACAGCATTATGGGAATGCTTGCAGGGATGCCCGGGGGGACAGCCTCAACTTGTTGTCGGTGTTGCGAAACAACACGAGACACCTCGGAAAACCGTTCCAAAACTCAAGAGGCCCTCTTGCTCCTGCGGAAATCAGACAACAAGTTGTCCGCACCACCCCAAATATCCGGCTCCACCCCAAATTGAGCGAGACGATGTCGATCCGCTGGCCCCGTTTTACCGAGCTCGTCCGTTCGCACGATCGCTTTTTGATCACCAGCCATATTCGTCCCGACTGCGATGCCTTGGGCAGCGAATTGGGGCTGGCCGGCGTGTTGGAGGCGTTGGGCAAGAAGGTCCTCATCGTCAACGCCCAAACGACACCGCCTAACCTGCAATTCATCGACCCCGAGCGCCGGCTGAAGACGCTGGGCCACGACGTGCAACCGCACGAACTCGACGTATGCGAAGTGTTGATGGTGCTCGATACCAGCGCCTGGGCCCAGTTGGGCACGATGGCCGAAGTGGTGCGGGCAACCCGGGCCCACAAGCTGGTTTTGGATCATCATCTGGGCGAGGACGACCTGGGCGCGGAGCTGTTCAAAAATCCGCGGGCCGAAGCCACCGGACGCTTGGTGGTGGAAGCGGCCCATCATTTGGGCGTGCGGCTCACGCCCGAGATGGCCAAACCGCTGTTTGCCGCGATCGCCACGGATACCGGCTGGTTCCGCTTCGGTTCGACCACCGGCGACACGTTCCGCTACGGCGGCGAACTGGTCGATGCCGGCGCGGTACCGAGCGAGATATTTGCCGAGTTGTACGAACAAGATGCGCTGCCCCGTTTGCAACTGCGTGGTCGGATTCTCGCGCGCACTCAAACCGATCTCGACGGACGGCTGGCTTACACGTCGGCACTCAAAGAAGATTTCGACGCCACCGGCGCGCTGCCGTCCGACACTGAAGACGTGATCAATATGACGCTGGCCGTCGCGAACACTGAAGTGGCCGTGATTTTCGTGGAGCAGCCAACCGGCGGATTCAAGCTGAGCTTTCGCAGCCGGACGGCGAAAGTGGATTGCAATCAACTGGCCAAAGTCTTCGATGGCGGCGGACACAAGGCCGCGGCCGGCGCGTTCATCAGCGCACCCTGGCCGATCGCCGCGGCAAAGGTCCTTGACGTGGTGCGCGCTGCGATGCGATAATCATAGCTGTCGATGAAAATGTGCGGTGCTTCAAGCAAAGTGCCGATGCACGCTACGATACCGACCTACGATCCTGCCTGCCTCGTTGACTCCCCCTGCCGCCCGATCGCCCAGTAACTGAGCGAATCGACCTACCTCGTAGCACTCTAGATCGGAAGGAAGCCCGATGTCAAAACCGTCGCAGAGCTCGACACGCTCGGGTCCGGCCGCCGCGCCGCCGACGCCCCGGCGTCGATTCTTGACGCAGGCCGGGGCGCTGGTGTTTGGCGGCATCGTCTGCCTGGTGCCCACGCTCAGTGGGTTGGCCGTGCTTCTCGATCCTCTACGGCGCCGGAGCAAGGCCGGCAAATTCATTCGCGTGGCGACGCTCGATTCGCTTCCCGACGACGGCCTGCCGCGGCAATTCCCCGTGATTGCCGAACACGTGGACGCCTGGAACCGGTCGCTGGAGCCGATCGGCGCGGTTTATTTGCGCCGCAACCCGGGAGAACTAAGGGCCCATTGCTTGACGGCCACCTGTCCGCACCTCGGCTGCTTTGTCAACTACGACGACGAGAGCAACACTTTCAAATGCCCCTGCCACAATAGTATGTTTCAGGTCGACGGCGAGATGATCGAGCCTAGCCCCAGCCCGCGAGCGATGGACACGCTGGAGTGCAAAATCGAAAACGAGGAAGTGCTGGTCAGATTCCAGAACTTTTACACCGGCAAGACCGACAAAGTGGCCAAGGGATGAAGGCGCTACTCAACTGGCTGGACGATCGCACCGGAGTGCGCGATTTCGTGCACGAGGCACTCTTCGAACGCATCCCCGGCGGAGCCCGCTGGCGATACGTGTGGGGCAGCACGCTGGTGTTCGCGTTTGCCGTGCAGGCAATCACCGGCATTTCCCTGTGGATGTGCTACAGCCCCAGCACGCAAACCGCTTGGGAGAGCGTTTATTTCATCCAAAACCAAATGCAGGGCGGTTGGCTGCTGCGCGGCCTGCATCACTTCATGGCGCACGCCATGGTCGTGTTGATGGCTTTGCACCTGATGCAAGTCGTCATCGACGGGGCGTATCGAGCACCGCGGGAAGTCAACTTTTGGCTCGGACTCCTCCTGATGCAGATCGTGCTCGGGTTGTCGTTGACCGGCTACTTGCTTCCTTGGGACCAGAAAGGCTACTGGGCCACGCGCGTGGCGACGAACTTGCTGAGCGTGGTGCCGGTGGTGGGCCCTCAGTTGCAACAGCTCGTCGTGGGCGGATCCGATTATGGGCATCACACGCTGACCCGATTTTTCGCGCTGCACGCTGGCCTGCTGCCGGGTTTGCTCGTGTTCTTTCTAGCGCTGCACGTCGCCCTGTTCCGCCGCCATGGCATTTGCCACAAGCAACCGGCCAAGGGGCCCGACGCCATGTTCTGGCCCGACCAGGTGCTCAAAGACGCCGTGGCGTGCCTGGCCGTGATGATCGTGGTCCTCGTGCTGGTGGCCCAGCCGGTCAATCTGTTTCTCTCGGAGCATCGCTGGCCGATCGAAACATCGCATTTGGGAGCGGAGCTCGGCGCGCCGGCCGATCCGTCGAACCAGTATTCAGCCGCCCGGCCCGAGTGGTACTTTCTGTTCTTGTTTCAGTTCCTCAAGCTGTTCGAGGGCGGAGGGGAACAGGGAGAACTGTTGGGCGCCATCGTAATTCCGGGCCTGATCATGCTGTCGCTGTTCCTATTGCCCTTTCTCGGCCGTTGGAACCTGGGGCACCGGTTCAACGTGGGCCTGATCCTTATTCTGTTCGCCGGCATTGCGTTGTTGACCGGCGCTGCGCTGAACGAAGATTACCGAAAGTTGTGGACCGACCCGAGCAAGTTTGCGCAATTGCCTGAAATCATCGATGAAGTCGGCACCGACGATCAAAAAATCGCCGCCCATTTTCAGAACGATAAGGCGAAGATCGACAAATTCCAGGAAGATCTGATCGCGTTCGAGAAATACAAAAAGTCCAAAGACTATTTGGAGGCCGTCGAGCAAGCGGAGACCGAAGCCCAGCGGGTTACGATTCTGGCTTCGACCGAGACGAGAATTCCCGTGTCCGGCGCGATCACGCTGTTGCGCAATGATCCGAAAACTCAAGGCCCCAAACTTTTCGCCGCGCGCTGTGCCAGTTGCCACACGTATGCGGAGCCCGCCGCGACGCAAGGCGACGCCCAGCCCGCCAAGGAACCCGCCGCGCCGAATCTATTCGGCTTCGCCAGCCGAGCGTGGTTGAAATCTTTTTTGGATCCGAAACACATCGCCGGCCCGAACTACTTCGGCAACACCTCGCATCGCGATGGCGAGATGGTCGGCTTTGTCAACGAGACCCTGAAAGATTGGCCCGCCGAAGAGATTCAAAACGCGGTCATGGCGCTATCGGCTGAAGCCCTACTCAAACGCCAGGCCAATGAAGACCAGAAAGATCTGTCCCGCATCGAGGCCGGTAGGAAACTGATCGCCGATGCCGAGAGATGTGTCCAATGCCACAAGTTTCACGACGCCGGCGAAACGGGGTCGGCACCCGATTTGACCGGCTATGGCTCGCGCGAGTGGCTCGTCGGCATGATTAGCAACCCCAGACACCAGCGGTTTTATGGCGACAATAATGACGGCATGCCCGCATTTGCCGAGCATCCCGGCGATTCGCCCGAAAACATGCTGGCAACGCACGCCATTGGCCTGCTTGTCGATTGGTTACGCGGCGAATGGTATGAACCGCCAGACGGCGATACGCAGATCGAAATTGCCTCGGAATGAAGTTGCTAGCGGCGCTGCGTTAGGCACGCCAACTCGACCCAGGATTCCCATTTTAGACTGTAAGGTCACTCTGACCGGCAGGCTTTACGGATTCGGTACAGTTCGCCATTCGGGCGAGCCGATGGAAGTAATTGCTCATATTGCTTTCGAGCGAGCGGGGAATAGCACAATTCGCCCAGAGTTGGCCTGATGTGGTGTAAAGAGTGCCGCCAAGACGTGCCCGGCATCAACTCGGCGACCGCCTGCGGCAAGTGCTGCGCGCGGTGTGGCGCCGAAGTATCGGCCGAAGCGGCACCCAACGCGACGCACGCGGTGGGTCTGGCCGAGTCGGCCGCCAATGGTCTTGATCTAAGCGCGCCGCAGCCATCGCCCAGCGCCTATCCCAGCTTTGACGAGTGGGAAATCGATCAAAGCTTTCGGCATCTGCAAGCCCGGGTGGGCAACTCGAAGCGCGCCGATCCGGCCGCCAGGCGAACGGAGCGAACCGCTGACCGCGAACCCGATTGGCGGATCCACGGCAGCCACTCGGGCGTGACTCGGCCGCACAAACGCAAGTCGCGCGCCAGTGGGCGCTCTTCGCTTTTGGCCTGGCCCGTGTTGTCCCTGGGGCTCATGGCGTTTGCCTGCGGCGCGGTTCTGTTGGTCTGGTCTTTTGTCGAGCAGCGGCAAGAACTGTGGAATTTGGGCATGCCCATCGCGGTGGCCGGCCAGGTTGGGTTATTGCTGGGCCTGATTTTGCAGTTGGAACGCATCTGGCAAAACAGCCGCCAAGCGGTTCGTAAACTCGAACAGGTCGATTCGCAATTGCAGCATCTGGAGCGCGCCGCCACGATGCTCAATGTGACACACAGCTCGGCGGCTCAGGCTTTTTATGCCCACATGGCGGACGAAGCCAACCCGCAAATGCTCCTGGCCGATCTCAAAGGCCAAATCGATCTGCTGGCCATGAGCATGTCGAAGCGCCGCGCGTAGGGTTTGGCTGGGGATCATCCAAGTGGCCCGCGCTGGCCATTAGAGCTCCAATGGAAAGGGCGTGAGCAATTCGACGCCGGTTTCGGTCACCAGGTAATCATTTTCCAGGCGGATTCCTCTCCGCAGGCCCTCGCCGTAGAGTCCCGGTTCGACGGCGAAAACTTCGCCGGCCTGAAAGGTGTCGTCCCAGTTGGGGTTCAGGTGGGGCGCTTCGTGTGGGAACAGGCCTATGCCGTGTCCCAAGTGATGATTGAATACCCAGGGCGTGGCCTGGTTCAGCCAATCGTAGGCTTCCTGAAATAGCGCTTTGCAACTCTTGCCGGGTTTGACTGAGCGCTCCACGAGCGAGAACACCTTCAAGATGTGCTCCCAGGCTTTGTGCTGCTCGTCGGTCGGCTTGCGGTTGACGGCCGTGACCCGCGTGTTGTCGGCAAAGTATCCCCGGAAGGCCGGACCGAGGTCGAGGATGTAGAGCTCGCCGGCTTCGATCTTCCGATCGCGCGGATGCCCGCCCCGCTCGCCCGAGGCGTAGTCGTTGCCGGTGCCGGTCATCATTTCGCCATATTCACCAACGGCGGCGGCTTGCAGCTCGTTGAACACGTACAGTTCATTCACGCCCGGCTCGATAATCTCGCGGGCTCGAGCGTGCATGGCGGCCGTGCCGGCGATCGCCTTTCGCAGCCTGGCCAATTCGTCGGGATCTTTTCGCCGTCGGAGCTCGTAAAGATGGGGCTCGATATCGCCCACCAACTCGGCGTCAAGCGGCGACGTCAACTCCGGGCCGCAGGAAGAAAACTCGACTCCCAGCCGACGCGGAGGGGCGTGACCGTTGAGCCATTTGATCAGCATTTGCGACGATTTCTGCCGCTGGTCATTGCGCAGCGTGGAAAACGATTTGGCCTCGTAGGTCAACGTCCTGTCGGCGGCAACCGGCTCCTTGGGTTCGTGCGGGGCGACCAACGTCACGTGGCCATCGGCCCCAATCGCCGCCGCGGGCGAAAAGACCCAATCGAATCGCGGACCGACCAAATACTGCACGTGCTGGTTCTGAGTCACGATCACCAGATCGAGCCCCAAGCGTTCCATGACCGCCAAAAGGCGCTGCTGCCGCAGGCGGCAGGCGGCGATATCAATCTCGTAAGGACTTGGCGCTTCGGCCATAAAACCGACCTCAAATCTGGCTACGTCTTGGATCGATTCGCGTGGTGCTAAAGCGATACAGGCAGCAAGGGTGGGCAAGCCGCTCGTGGCACCCGTCAAATCGAGTGAAACGGACTTCTAGTATGGGAGTTATGCCGTGGGATTGTCCAGGCTCACAAGCTTGGATTGGCCGCGGACAAAACAAGGCGATGCGCTTCTGCGACGTGTTGTCTACGAAGGGCTGGCGGCCGTTTTGAGCAACTTGGCGTGGACCTGGGCCACATTCCACATGTAGTGACCGATCTTGTGCTCGACGGCGGCCCCGATGTGTTCTCGCGCCAGGCGCGTGTCGCCGGCCGCTTCGTAATACAGCCCCAGGTAGAGATGGGCATAAAAGAGCTGCGCGTTGAGCACTTCGGGCGTGGGCGAATCGGCGCGGGCCGCGGCCAGGACGTCGTGGGGCCGCGCTTTGCCACTGTACAGAGCGTACACCTCCATCATCGGCACGCGCGGGTCTTGCTTGATCTTGAGCATCGCGTCGCGCGCGGCCGGCACGCCCAGGCTGCGGGCCATGCACAGGTATCGCCATACGGCATTTTCGACGTCGTTGTCGTCGACCGTTTGGTAGCCCTCGAATTGCCGGCGGCCGTCGTCGTAGCGGCCGGCATAGTAATAAGAAATTCCCCGTTTCCAATGATAGGGCTCTTGCTGGGGCTTGAGCTCGAGGAACCGGTCAAAATCTTCGATCGATTGCTTGATCTGCCCTAACATGAATCGCTGGCTGCCGCGTTGGTCGTACATTTCGGCAAGGCGGGGGTCGAGCTTGAGCAATTGATCGTAGTCGGCGATCGCCAGTTTGTGTTCGCCCGCGGCGGCATACAGGCCGGCTCGCAAGCGATATCCATCCATTTCGCTGGGAGCAGCCTCGATGGCTTGCGTCGCCAAACGAGTGGCATCGGCCAGCTTACCCTCACGCGCGGCGATGGTCGCGTCGCGCAACAGGACTGCTCGTTCGACGTTATCGGAGGCGAAGCTGCCCGAAATAGCACAAGCAATCAGCACGATGCCCCAAACAGCGCGTCGCATCGATGATCCTTTCGAATGAGAAACCGCATCGATCCCGGATCGTGCCGTGCATTGTAGAGGCGAATCGGACGGGCTTCCAATCGAACGAAAACGCACCAGCGTGCGCGGGCAGACGCGCAAGGAATCGAAACAGATCCTCGCGACTCAACAAGCCGGGCTGGCTTTAAGTGGGCCTCCGGCCCGGAACACGCCCGTTTGGAGGGCCCTTTGGGCTCACCAAGCGACGTGTATCGAATTCCACGGAATGCAGCGCCACGTCGATAAATCGTCGCAAGGGTTTACGGCGAATTCGCGCGCGGGCCTCTTCGGCCAGGCACCAGCGGCGGCGGTAGTTAGCCTGCTGGAACCAGGTCTCGTCAACGCTGGTCACGCGCATCAAGTATCCGATCATGCTGCGAGCTTCGTTGCCTCGCGTCGAATCAAACTGGCCCAACGGCTCATCGGCCAGTAAATCGCCGCGCAGGCCGACCACCGCGGCCGCCTGATGGAGCAGCGACTCGGATTGGCCGTTTTGGGCATCGATGATGATCTTGGGAAATTCCCAACGGTTTTCGGTAACTGGCGAGACGAGGCAAAACTCGATGCCCAACGCCGTCAACCGACACGGGACGACACAAGTCTCTCGCAGGTGCACTCTTTCACTAGGTTCCATGAACCCTATTATAGACCGGTAAAGATGGCCGTGCAAATACACGCTACGTACCTGGATGAATCCATGCCATTCAAAAAATTGAATTGGCACTTGCTGGAGGAAGCCCGGACCAGGTCTCCGCATTCCCAGAATAAGCAGGTTCGCCACGGAACGTGCCCGATGCAAACATTTGGTTGCCCCGTGGTCGGGATCAAGGGAATGGGAGATTCATCTCCAATTAAGAGCCTATCCGAGAACCGTCGGGGACTGCCCCGAGTTTGCGGCGGGCGCCATCCGGAGGATGGTCGGGGAGCGAACTGGGACTGTCCCCTTCGCCGAGACGGTTCCCGGATAGGCTCTAAGCCTGCCGTACTGGATTGGTTTTGAGCAAACGAACAAAACCCAACTGCCGCCCTTGCAAGCGGCGTTTGACGGCCGCATGACTTCGGCACTTCGGCGATCTTCTGGCGTTGGTCAACTCGCGTCCGGGGATGGCCAGATCGGAATTTTTCAGGTCCGTCATCCGCATGGACGCGCACGGATCGGAAACTTGGTTACACCAATCATTTCGAGTTTGTGACAAGACGCACAAACTCACTTGAAATTCGTCTCGATTCAAGACGCCACTCTCAAGTTGAGACGCTTCACAGGCCAAGCCACGGTCCTTGCGTGGGATTTACTTTATTTTTTAAGCCGCTATGCACATGCGTCTTGCGCGGCTAACTGAACGGATCATCGAGCATCGTCTTTGAGTTTTGGCACTGTATGTGCACTGCATGACGAATTGTTTAGACCGCAAGATTTCCATCTCGCTCGAGATGGGGCGGCCACTTGCCAAAGTGTACTCACTCAGGGAGGGAACCAGCTATGCTTGTGCTCAGTCGAAAAATTGGGGAGAAAGTTGTCATCGGAGACGGAATTGTTGTCGTCGTGAAGCGGATCTTCGGGCAACGCGTAACGTTTGGGATCGAGGCGCCCGAAACGGTACGGATCGTCCGCGGTGAGCTGCCGCGGTTCGATAGCGATCCCAAAGCGAAGCTGCCGCCCAAATCGCGCTTGCGCAATCCGCTGTGGCACGTCCAACCACGCTAGCGCCCAACGCTCAAGAGGGCTGAAAACCAATCGGAACCGAAAGACATATCTGGCTGATCGTGATTCGTCCGGAAAAACACATCTGTACATCGTGACCATCAGCCCGCACGCGTTCTTGATAGCGGGCACGATAATGTAATTTCCCTTCGTGCAGGTCATAAGCGACTGGTAGCGGATTCGGGTCAACCTGGCAGAACACGCACTCGGGCATGCCGGAGTCTGCCTCATCGAGTTGCGGCAGGTTCACATTCCAGAAGCTGCCCGGCTCGGGCGGACGCTCCAGCAGGAGTTCGAGCACCTGTCGCGCACAGCGCTCGGTCTGTCGCCAGTCGATGGGCCTGCGGCGGACGTATTGACTGATGGCAATGGCCGGTTTTCCCAACAGGCACGCTTCACGGGCAGCCGCCACGGTGCCTGAGAGGTAAACGTCGGCGCCGAGATTGCCCCCTTCATTGATGCCCGACAAAACCCACTGCGTGGCCGGCGCCAGCCGCAACAGACCCACTCGCGTGCAATCGACCGGCGAGCCATCCAGCGTGTACCAATGTTCGGCGAACTCTTTGAGTTCCAAAGGTTTTGAGGTCGTGGCTTGATGACTGCAGCCCGACAGGTGGCGATCCGGGGCCAACACAATCGCAGTCCCCCGTGACTCGATCACCCGCCCGAGCGTGGCCAGGCCCGGAGCTTCCACGCCGTCGTCGTTCGTCAATAAAAAGACCACGATCGGACTCGCAAAACTATTTCGAGCCGGAATTTATCAATTCGGCCCGTCGACACGGTTGGCAAACGCTCCAGCTACTTTGGCGATTGCCCGCGCCAAGTCATCGATTCGCGCGGGCTGCTCAAGCAAAATAGGGTGGTGCAGCAGCAAGGTGGTTTCCGCCGCGAGCTGGCTCTCTGGCAAGGGACCAATTTTTCGGCAACGCCGGCCGCTGCGCCGCGCAAACCCGCGAAATCCTCTGTCGACCGGTACCCCTTCGGCCTGCAGTGCCGCGACGAACTCGTCGATCGGGCAATCGCGCAGTTCGGCGGCCGAGTAGCGCCAGGCCAGCTTGTAATAGCACGGTGCGGAATTCGCGGTCCGATTTACCAGGGGCCGCAGGCCAGGCAAACCGTGGGTATGTGCGAGCAAACGCTCGACATTGGCCCGCCGCCCTTGGTTTCGTTCGGCAAGTTTGGCCAACTGCGGCAACAGAATCGCGGCCTGCAATTCGCTCAGCGGGAAGGCGTTGTTCCCGCGCTGGCAAAAAACCTTGGCCCGCTGATGAACCTCGGCCTGGCGAGTGATGATCGCGCCGCCGCGTCCGGCCGTGAGCAGTTTGCTGCCGCCGAAGCTCAAGATGCCGACGTCGCCCCAAGATCCAGCTATTCGTCCCGCCACCAAGCCACCCGGCGCCTGGCACGCGTCTTCCACGACAGCCAGGCCGTGCTTGTGGGCAAAGTTCATGATCCTAGGCATGTCGGCGATGCCGCCGTGCAGGTGCGAAATCAGAATCGCGCGAGTTTGCCCATTGAGCGCCGCGGGAAGCTGGTCGATATCCAGCAGCCACCCATCCCGCTGGACGTCCACGAGCACCGGCCTGGCGCCGGTTGCTTCGATGGCGCGAAAGTTGCCAGGAAAATCGTAGCCCGCCAGGATCACTTCATCCGAGGAGCCAATCTTGAGCCCGCGCAGCGCCAGTTCGACGGCAAAAGTTCCGGAGCAGCAGAGCGTGACAAAGCCCGCGTCGTGCAGCCGCGCCAGTTCCTGCTCCAGTTGCTGGCCGTGGACCCCGTCGTAGCGTCCCCAACTGCCGTCGGCCCAAGCCCGTTCGATTGCCAGCCGTACTTCCTCATCCGGGATCGGCCAAACCGGAGGATCGCCCGCCAAAGCGCGAGGCCCGCCATGAATCGCCAGTTTTTCGAGTGACGTGTCGATGGTCGTTCACCCGTTGGGAGCCAATCGCTGCGAGTCTGCGCAATCGCATCAGTAAAACAGTTGCTTGCTCCTTCCACTTTAGCTGCTGCCTCAACGGCCGGCAAAGCAGGATCGCGGGCTGGCGGCACCAAAAAAGCGGCACTCAGGGGTCCACCAAATCGCTCGGGAGCAGCGAAAACACGACCGCGTCGTGGGGCACGCCGTGCACGCGCAGCCGATGGCGAGCGACGCATTCTCGCGTGGCCCCCACTTTCTCGGCGACCCGTTGGCTGGCGTGGTTGCCGGTGGCGGCCACGATCTCGATGCGCTGAAGTTTGAGCGTCTCGAACGCCCAGCGGGCCACCAGTCGCGCGGCTCCAACCGCGACGCCGCGCTTCGTGGCACTGCTGCGCACCCAATATCCCAGGTTCGCCCGCAGACTTGCTTGATCGACCTGATTGATGCCACACCCGCCGAGAAACTGGCCACTCGAGCGGTCGATGATGGCAAATCCGTATTCTCCCTCTTTGCCGTGCGCTTCGCCGCGTGAACCGAGGAATTGCAGGCTGTCCTCGATCGAGTAGCCGGGATGGCACCAGGAGAGCCAACGTCCCAGTTCGCTCATCGACTCGCGAACCGCCTCGTGCAGGGCCGCCGCGTCGTCCAGCGAAAACGGTCGCAACAAGAGCGTTGCGTTTGACAACTCGATCTGGTGATCAACGGACATCAACGCACCTGACTAATCGTCTATCCGAGAACCGTCTCGGAGAGGGGGACAGTCCCATTTTGCTCCCCGACCATCCTGCGGATGGTGCCCGCCGCAAAATCGGGACAGTCCCCGAC